>JAJDEK010000217.1 GCA_029259875.1 Planctomycetaceae bacterium | reverse complement strand
AAGTATATAAACGACGCTCCAAATCAACGCACTTCAAGAATCGAAAAAAGGACTCTGGTCCGTCATAAGGAAAAAGTAAAGTAAGTGCCATTAGGCTAGCGCCGTGCCGCTCAAAGTTTGAATGTCTTTTTATCTGGCCACTCGACAGTTTGTTGTGGTTCTGCGATAATGTGAGGCTTGCTCCACATTTTTGGACAATCATAAACTTTTCAATTTAACGCTTTTTTATTTATTCACAAACGGTGACCAATTTTTTGAAACAGGATCGACGACGATGACTGAAGTAGCCGCTTATCCTCTGACCTGGGAACTGGATTCCCTATACCCTCATCCGGAACACTCAGACTTTGAGAACTGTCTGGAGCAGATGAAGGTTTCTCTGGAAAGTTTGATCAAACGAGTCGAAGCATTGCCCGCGGTGACCGCTTCTGAAGCGAGTGCAGCCGCCTGGGGAGATTTCCTCACAGATTATCAAGCGGCGACGGCAGACTTAGCGGGGCTCTTTGCGTTCCTGGAATGTCACTGCTCAGAAGATGCCCACAACAAACACTTTCAAGTGTTGATGGCGCGCCTGGCCAGCATTCGTCCTTTGCGGGAGAATATTGAAACGCAGTTACAACTGACGTTACGCGATGTACCAGAAGAGACATTAGCACAATTTGCTCAAGCTGACAGTCGGCTACAAGAAATTCAATTCTTTCTGGAAGATTCCAAACGGAATGCGAAATTACGATTGCCTAAGGATCAGGAAATTCTCGCTTCCGAATTGGCCGTTGATGGATTGCATGCCTGGGGAAGACTCTACGATCGGCTGTCAGGCGGACTTAAGATTCAAGTGATGGAAAAAGGAGAGTTGGTAGAACGTTCTCCCGGTCAGGTTCAATTTGATTCGCCACAAAGATCGATTCGCGAGAACAATTATTATGCGGCTAATAAAGCGTGGGCAACCATTGCCGATTCGTGTGCCGATGCTTTGAATCATCTTGCGGGAACTCGTCTGACGACTTACAAGCACCTCTCCGTTACCGACCATCTGGATGCCCCGTTGACTTATAACCGGATGGAACGTGGCACGCTCGATACCATGTGGTCGGTGATCACCGAACGCAAACACAAACTGGTGAGTTTCCTGGAACGAAAAGCAGAGTTACTCGGTCTTTCCAAACTCAGTTGGTACGATGTCAACGCGCCTCTGCCTCTTAGTGGTGGTGAATCTGCAGATTTGCAATACGACCGTGCCTGCGAACTGGTTGTGAACTCCTTTGAAAAGTTCAGCCCCGATCTCAGTCAGTTTTCAGAAAAGGCGCTCCGCGAACGTTGGATTGAAGTTGAGAACCGACCTGGAAAACGGCAAGGGGGATTTTGTACGGGTTTCCCGGTTCAAAAGCAGTCGCGTATTTTTATGACCTACACCAACTCTGCCGACAGCATGTCGACACTCGCACATGAATTGGGACACGCTTACCATTCTTATGTTTTAAAAGATGTGCCATATGTGCTCAGTGACTATCCCATGAATCTGGCTGAGACGGCTTCCACGTTTGCCGAAGCCGTGCTGGGTGAGCAACGTTTAAGTGCAGCACAGACCAGAGAAGAAGAATTGCAGATTTTGGATGGAATGCTGGGTGACTCAGTCGCCTTCATGTTAAATATTCACACACGATTCCTGTTTGAAGACCGAGTTCACAAAGAGCGTCTGGATGGCGAACTAACTTCAGAACGTTTTTCGGAATTGATGTTGGAGGCGCAAAAAGAAGCGTATCTGAATTCATTAGATGATGAAGGCTGGAATCCTCTGTTCTGGGTTTCCAAACTGCATTTCTATATCAGTGAATTACCGTTCTATAATTTTCCTTATACTTTTGGCTACTTGTTGTCACTCGGAGTTTACGCCCTGTCGGATACATTTTCAGATCAGACAGAGTTTGCTGATAAATATCGCGAACTCTTGATTGCCACCGGCTGTCAGCTTACGGAGGAGGCGGTCGCAAATACATTTGGTTATCACCTGGGAGAAGCCGACTTCTGGAATAAGAGTATCGATATCATCGACCGCCGTGTGGACCGTTTTCTGGAATTGACGCAGTAAACGTGCACGCGATTGAGACGTTGATATCGGTATAATTCCTGCAAATTAAAGAATTTGAGGCACTTCTGTTCTAAAATCGCGAGAGCAGATGCTAACAAAGTGGCCACGTGTCGAAATTTCGGAGGAGGTTCGGTATACTGATTTCTTAACTAAGAGACCATTGTCTATTTTGCAGGAAACCGGAAACGCAATTTTTCTATGGCAACACAACAGGAAATTTCTGAAATTCGCCAACACTCAGGAGTTGGTTTTGTTCAGACCAAATTGGCGACTTTGTTTGAACCTCCTCATTGTTTAAAACTGGCAGGAGGGGGAGAACTGGGTCCGATTCAGGTGGCTTACGAAACGTATGGCGAATTGACGCCTGCAAAGGACAATGCCATCTTTATTTGCCACGCACTCACAGGAGATGCCCACGCCGCTGGTTACTACGAACACGACGACGAAAAGGCAAAGCCCGGTTGGTGGGACGATTTGATTGGCCCGGGAAGGACTCTGGATACTGATAAATACTTTGTGATTTGCGCGAATGTTCTGGGAGGTTGTCAGGGAACGACGGGGCCCGAGAGCACGAACCCGGAAACCGATCAACCCTATCGGCTTGACTTTCCCTTCATCACGGTCGGCGATATCGTCGAAGTCCATTCTGCGCTCACAAAACATCTGGGGATTGACCAGTTACTGGCCGTCATTGGAGGCAGCCTGGGAGGCATGCAAGTACTAGATTGGGCCGCTCGATTTCCTGATCAGGTGCGTGGGGCGATCTGTCTGGCGACAGCGGCTCAACTTTCGGCACAAGGAATTGCTTTTAACGCGGTCGGCAGAAGGGCCATCAAAACCGATCCTGAATACAAAGCAGGTAAGTACGAAAAAGGAGCCGGCCCCCGTTATGGGCTCGCTCTCGCGCGCATGATCGCGCACATTACTTACCTGTCTGATCAATCGATTGAGATGAAATTCGGCAGACGTTTACAAGATCAAGATGCGTTTCAGTATGAGATGTTACCGGAAGTCGAATTTCAGGTCGAAAGCTATTTGCATTATCAGGGCAAACGATTTGTCGAACGTTTTGATGCCAACAGCTATCTATATCTCACGAAAGCGATGGACTATTTTGATCTCGCTTCTCAACATGGTTCATTAGTCAAGGCACTCGGAGAAACTGATGCCCGGTTTTTAATCGCCTCTTACGATTCGGACTGGCTGTTTACTACGACTCAAAGTAAAGAAATGGTGAGAGCTTTAATTGAGTGCGGCAAACATGTTTCATTCATTGAA
>JAJDEK010000216.1 GCA_029259875.1 Planctomycetaceae bacterium | reverse complement strand
ATTCACGGTATTTGTTGGCAGAAAACCATAGATTTTTTCTAACGATTTTTCATTACGATAAGGGCTGTTCTGACCCGTATAAGAATTCAGGTCAAGACCTTTGGTGTCACCTTTTGTACCAAAAGTGTAAACGGGAATCAGCCGTAAAGAATGGTTGGACCACTGTGTATAGTTTTCGGAGTCAAAGCCCCAATGCGCGACAGGGCTTTTCTTGTTTTGAATCGCAGCCTTTTGGATTTGCCTGATATGATCCTTATCAGGATCTTCTGCTACTACAGATGTGACAAATGCCAGTAATGTCAGCCCTAACAGGCCGGAAGGAACAGCGAGTTTCATTTGATCCTCTGTGGTTTTGATGAGAAGTAAATAATGGGAGGGAAGCGAGAAAGTAAGTTCCCATTATAACCTACGTTGGTCGGGGTTTGTAAATAGCCCAGACGTGAAGCCTGCGTTAAGATTTGAAGATTAACACTGAGCTGCAAAAGAGAGAATTCGACTGAAGATCCAGACAAGTAGAGAAGAGGTGGACTCTGCTGGATCGATTCGGAGGGTTAGGACGCCGACATTAGATATGGATAGAAAATTTGAGACCAGTAATGATCTGGTCTCAAATTCTTAATTTATTTAATGTCTTGGCTGAATATTAATGGTAGTAAGTGATTACTCCCAGCATTGGATCTCAAATATAGACTTAATTCAATTTGAAATCGAAATTATTATTTCCACTGGCTTTTACATCGGCTGTGAGACCAGATTTTTTGGGATCTCCATAATCTGCAGGAATCAAAGGTTTTGATTTATCGCTTTTCGCTTCTTCTGTTCCAGGCATGGGAGTTTCTCCTCCAGCAGTGACTGTGACCACGTGTTGGCCGGGAGTCGCCCCGATTGCTTTTCCAGTTTTGAGTATATATGCGCCTGAGTCATCTGTTGTACCGACGGCAGACGGACCTGACTTAGGCATAAACACTACCGAGGCTCCCGAGATAGGCTTATCTTTTATAGTAATGATCCCGGTCACTTCGACTGTTTTGGGAGTATCATTTGTTGCTCCACTACAACTAGTATTTAACAAAACGATTGCAGAGAAAAGAAATAAAACGTAATTTCGCATTTTAGCCCCTTAAAAAAATGCAACCTGTTAAGTTGATCTAAACAGGTTGCATTAGATTGAATTGGAATTGACATCAAACTTTAAGTGTCTGGAAAACTAAAATTCGCCAACCGTTTCCTCGCTTTGAATTGAAGCCAAGGCGCGATAAGTCCCAGTATCAATGTTTTCACTCACAAAACGGACGGCTCCATCTCCCATTAAGAAGTGAGCTCCGCCTTCATGGCGGCTAGCGAATGAATAGTTTCGCCCCCAATCTCCCGCTGTAAAGATATTATTAATATAGTGATTCAAAGGAACTGCACAGTTTGCCGTGGAGCCATTGAACCACCACCACCAGTTATGAGAGCATTCTCTTGGAAGAGCTTCTCCTACAAAAAAGGTGCCGCTCATTCCATCAGTGACATCGCGGACTTTTGTTACGTTGACCTTAGAACTTCCATTCCGGCACATAAAACCATTACCCCAGTCTAGGCCATTTGTGTTTCCAGCATTGCGCCCTCTGGGGTCAGAATGGACAAACCCGCCCCAGGCCCAATTGTTTCCTGACACAGCCTTGTAGTTCGTAACAGCCCTGTCATCTCCTACATTGGCACGTCCTCCTAAAATCCCACTTTCCGCACCGGTATCGGTAGGACACAAAAACACTTTTAAAACTGTTCTTGAAACTTCAGTGTTGTCGGGATCAGAGAGATGTAGTCCATGATTAATTTTATTGTACAGATTCGCCTGATCGACAAAGGGTAACAGGTAGGCAATCCAGCTTCTTCCCCTTTGAGTAGCGCTATAGCCAGGGTCAAGTGTGTGCTTGTAGCTCATCGGAAACATGCTGTGTGTTTCATGATAATTGTGAAGCCCGAGACCGATCTGCTTCAGATTATTTTTACATGTACTTCTTCTGGCCGCCTCTCGCGCTTGTTGTACGGCTGGGAGTAGCAGTGCTATCAGGATCGCAATAATGGCAATCACGACCAGCAATTCAATCAGCGTAAAAGCGCGTCTTGGTGAATGATTCATTCGCACGTTATTTCTCCTTCAAAAAAGATAGAATAAAGAATAGAAGTGACAAAAAATCTCATTATAGAAATGAAAAATCGCTTGATTTAACAGGCAGAACTCGGAGTTAAGAGATTGAAACGAAGGGATTTAAGTTCACTTGTGCTGTCCTTGGAATTTGATTATGACGTTATAAGAGTAAATACTATTGCCACATCAGTTCATTAATATACATCGGTATTAATTTCGAGTCTACAGCCGGAGATCTATTCTGTCAATTAGTTCCATTAGTAAACTACTTGCTTTGTGATTATGTATACTTTGTTAATTAAATATTGCTTTTTGAGTTAGTGCTTGTGGAATCAATGGAAAGATTTCTGGATGCTAAGTGCTTTTAGCGTCTATTGGAAAACTGGGTTTTGGCGAGGCTTTTATCAAGCTTTGCAAGCTTATGCCGAATGCTATTTGCAAGGGCTAAATAGTCGAACTGATCTAAAAGTGCTTACGTTATTAACGTTTGGTCACAAGTTCGTGTATTCTTGCCAGCTACCAAAGCAATGTTATCTAGATCGTGTGCGCTGGAAAATTTCTGCAGAGATATGCGGAGTGATCCTTTAGCAGTCTGGAACAAACTAGATGTTTCATTTGGCCCTTGGCATTTTCTAAGTACAGGAAGGATTCAGGACGTATCTCATTCCATTGTACTTTGCCCCAATATTAATGAAGTGGGGAAGCCAAAACTGGAATCCTCAGTCAAGAGGGCCTTGCGGAATAGTGTCATCTGCACGAAAAGTTAGATCGTAAGGTCTATGCCCGTGAACCCTCCCCAACGATTCTCGGAGGGCATCAACGGGCAGTTTTCCACCAAGGACACTCATATCAGATTTAAGCGATTATTTCATGTCCAGGTCGAATGTGTTCTCGCCGGCTTTGACAGTGAAAGTCACTCCGCTCGTTTCGGGGTTTTGGTATTTCTTAGGAATTTCGGGCCACTCTTTTGCTGAGGGAGCTTCTCCTGTGATTGCCGCTTCTGTCTCGGCAGCACTCATTTCAGCCGTTGGCGGAGTAATGCCAATTTGATAGTCACCTACTAATATGGCATCACCACGCCTCATACGGAGTGAGTATGTTCCATCAGCGGCAATGGCGCTCGATGCTGTAATTCCCTTGTCTTTGTGAAGGAAGACAATAGAAGTACCATCGGGGACAGACTTTCCATTAGAAGTAACCTTTCCTTTTACGGTGCCAGTATCTCCATCGGGTAACTCGCTTCCGCCACTACAGCCAACAAAACCCAGTGTTGCAATAATTAGTCCAGTTATGATTATGGTAACTTGTCTTCGTTGATCCCTCATGAATAATTTGTGCATTTCTTCCCTTGTTTTCAATGTGATTCAAAGAGGTCTGAAAAAGAAATCTAAAGAGATGAGACATTGTGTCCCAAAGAAAATTGTAGGCGGACAGGATTGCCCGCCTACAGGGTTGAGATCAGAATTCGCCGAGTGGCTTTCCGTCATCGCGTGTTGCCAAACGTCGTAAAGTTTGCATGTCTATATTTTCACTGAGAAACCGGACTGAACCATCGCCCAGCAAAGCATGAACCCCTCCTACGTGCGGAGAATAGATCCCATTGTTGGGACCATCGTTTGTTCCGGTGCCCGGCAAGCTGTTATCAACCGTATTAGGTGGATACCGAATGGTAGTGAGGTTGAAAGTACGGTTTTGACCCGTTTCACCAGCGTCAGCGGTACCCATCATCCAGCCATGGTTACTATTGACCTGAATTGGATTGTCGGCTGCATCTCGAAAATAGTTTGAGCACTCACTCACAACGATGATATTAGTGGTCCCATCAGAAATATCTCGAATTTTAATGCATAAATTCTGAAGCATTACCCCGCCACGCGCTTTAATTCCTCCTGGAGTGACTGAGCCGCAGCATCCCGTATAAGCGTACTCGTTATGGATTGAGGCATTCGTGAAGCCGTTTCCGTTAGTGGCGCCTGAAATTCCTACATAGTGCGGTCTGACAGTTCGTCCCCTTCCTGTGTCATGAGTAATCGGTTTCATTGGGCTTGAGGGACAGAGCATTAATGGAACAATCACCTCATTTGCAACCGGCCCATTTCCGATGTAGCCGGAGTGGGGAACTTCATGATTAAGC
>JAJDEK010000215.1 GCA_029259875.1 Planctomycetaceae bacterium | reverse complement strand
GTTAATCGCTGGCGCAGGTCGATCTCCGGGAAATCCACCTGAGCAGAGATATAATCCACGATAACCCCAGCAACATCGAGCTGCGTACAGCGTTCAATGCCTTCCAAGCCAGGCGATGAATTCACTTCCATAATCTGAGGTCCATCTTTACCCTCAAGCATATCAACGCCTGCCACACGCAAACCCATAATTTGCGCCGCACGCACCGCAGTTTTACAATATGCATCATCAAGTTCCACCGCCTCGGTAAGCCCTCCCCGATGAACATTACTACGAAATTCCTGTCCCTGGGCAACACGACGCATAGCAGCAACCACACGATCACCGACCACAAATGCTCGGATGTCGCGTCCTTTGCTTTCGGCGACAAATTTCTGGATCAATACATTCTGCTTTTGGCTTTGCAACATCTCAATTATGGCTTCAGCAGATTTTACCGACTCAGCAAGCAGCACTCCAATTCCTTGCGTGCCTTCCAATAGTTTAATGACAACCGGTGCTCCACCAACACGCTCAATCGCTGGCAACACATCCTTCTTATCGCGAACAAAAGTCGTTTGTGGAATGCCGATCTGATGCCGACTAAAGATTTGCATACTGCGAAGTTTATCACGTGAATTGGAAATGCCAGCAGACGAATTGGCACAGAAGATATCCATTTGCTCGAATTGCCGCACCACAGCCGTGCCGAAGTAAGTAATCGATGCGCCAATGCGCGGTAGTACGGCATCGTAATCAGAGAGCGACTTTTGAAGGTAGTAAAGATCTGGCTCAGCTTGTTTCAGGTCGATCGCAAACTTGAGAGTATTTAGAACCCTGACCTTAAAACCACGTTGTTCCGCAGCTTCGTACAGTCGCCGTGTACTGTAGCATTTCGGACTGCAGGAAAGGATGGCAAGTTTCATGATATTCTTTCTTTGTCTTTATTTTTGTCTTGGTCTTGTTTTCTTCTTTGACCTAGATTTTCTTTTTCGCTTGGGTTGTCCGCCATAGTAAGATTTTCCGGCATCAACAAGAAATCGCTGCCGAAACGCTTCGCGGCCCAATAACATCCGAAAGCCCATTTCGTCACGATTGGCAAGCGTCAACTCAACCGGCCATATCACACCGAGCAATTCAATATTTGTGACAATCACCGGCCGTATCGTAGCTTTGCCACTCGAACTACGTATAGATCGAAATTCGAGAACTTTAGCCTCAGTCTGTACAAGTTCATTGGTTTTGCGCTGAACAGGATGGATTTTGAATCGAATCCACTTCTCCCCTGCTCGTTCGAACTCGTTCAAATCATAAGCATGCAGGGATGACGACCGGGCACCGGTGTCAACTTTGACTTTGATTGATTTCACCCCCAAATCGGGGAGCTTCACCCATTCGCGCCAACCGATTACAGGTAAAGTAGGCTTATTAACCTTTGTCATTTTGATGTGGTCTCGTCCGATTCGCTCCAAGGATTTTCTGCATTTTATTCTAGTTCAGTCTACCTAATCTTACCTTGTTCCGCTAGTTCTGACTTATCGCATTTCACTGAATCTAATGCATTATTCGGTACTACGCAGCCACTGATCCCTAGTAAACTTTGATCGAATCCCCTTGTCTTTTTCTCATACCTATTACCTCATTTCATATCTTTCACAAATAGATATTTCAAAGATGATCCCTCAAATACAGGTCACCTATCTGAAAATTGACCAACATGCCAGCCACAAAAAAACAGGCTATGCACAATAAAGCGCATAGCCTGTTTTTTACAATTTTGTATCGCTGACTCAAACCCTATTGGAGTGGAGTGGGTCCTAAATCGATTGGAGGTGCTTGGTTCAGCTTGGGAGCATACTCATAAGGAGCTGCATATTGGTACTTCAACGGTGCCCTTGGGTTGATGAGATATTCATCATCGTTTCCAAAGCTTGAAGCTGGTGGAAAATGAGGCGTAATGGCACGAGAAGGATTTCCTTGAGCCGGTGCATTGATGCGTTCTGCCCAACCCAATGTCACTTCCACAGTGCTCACAGCTCCTTGCTCACCAACTTGAATAACTTTCAACGCAACCTTCTGACCAGGTTGTGCCTTCTCAAGCAGAGCATTCAATTGACGTACGGAAGCCAAACGATGTTTTCCAAATGACAAAATGATATCGTACTTCATCAGCCCAGCCTGATCCGCTGGAGAACCAGGGGCCACGTGCATAATGACAACTCCGTATCCAGGATTGCCATTCAGGTCCGTTCCGACTCCAGTCCACCAATCGGGTGCACCATTCGTCAAATGGGCAGCCAAAGGTCCGGAAGCGGCGGTCGCGACAATCCCCAATGTTGCCTTATAATATTTCGAATAATGTTGATTCAAGTTTGTTTTATGAGCCTCGCTCATCAGAGCAGCATATTTCTGTCGGGCAGTAGAAACTGATTTCTTCTTAGCAGTACCTTCTTGAGCCTGTGATTCATAATTCATCACTAAAAAAAGTGCGAGAAGGCATAGCAAACCCTTGCCTAGTATAGATTTCTGCAAATTCATCGTAGTAACCCTTTTTTCTCATTCTATTACGACACGCATGAAAATTTGTTTGCTGAGCTTCTCGATTTGAGGGGTTCCTCAACGCCAATATACTCAACCTATTTACCCTATCCTAGCTTACACAAATAGCATGTCAAACAGAGAAAGTATGTTCTGTTGATTATTTGCAACATCATCATCTTTGAGAAACGAGACCAGGTTTCCACCAACATCTCAGTTGTAATTGAGGCTCCCTATCACATACAGGAACTCAGGCTCACAATGGACGCCTTCACCCAAATTGATATCATGCAATCTAAACACCAAAATGCCAATCATGATTTACAGCCCTAAACGCAAAGAGTTTGATTGACTATGAGCAGACCGATTACGATTGCTGTGGCCCAGATGGGACCGATTCCTCTTGCAGAAACAAGATCCGAAGTCGTCGAGCGTTTGATTGGCTTACTGCAAGAAGCGGCTCACCGAGGTAGCGAGTTGGTTCTTTTTCCCGAGTGCTGTCTGACCGCGTTCTTTCCCCATTGGTTCATTGAAGATCAGGCTGAGATTGATACTTTTTTCGAACGCGAAATGCCGGGTCCACTAACGCAGCCTCTGTTTGATGAAGCCCAACGCCTCAAAATCGGCTTCTGTCTCGGCTATGCTGAAATCGTCGATGAGCAGGGAAAAACCCGTCGATACAATTCTTCGTTGCTTGTGGAACGCGATGGGCGAATCGTCGGCAAACATCGGAAAATTCATCTACCAGGTCATGCAGAGCACCGACCACAAAATCCGTTTCAAAATTTGGAAAAGCGTTATTTTGATGTTGGCAACCTAGGCTTTCAGGTCTGGAATGCCTTCGGCGGAATTGTAGGCATGTGTATTTGTAATGACCGCCGCTGGGCAGAAACCTACCGCGTGCTCGGCCTACAGGGTGTCGAACTCATTTTACTGGGTTACAACACACCAATGCAGATTCCAGAATACCCCGAACTAGATCCACTGGTTGGCTTTCATAATCAGCTTAGTATGCAGGCGGGTGCGTATCAGAACGGAACCTGGGTTTTAGGAGCGGCCAAAACGGGCTGCGAAGAGGGTGTAGACCAGCTAGGTGAAAGCTGTGTGATCGCACCTTCGGGTGAAATTCGTGCAGTCGCGAAAACCAACGCTGACGAATTAATCATCCACACCTGTGATCTCGACGAAACGATTCCTTATAAAGAGGGGATCCTTAATTTTGAGATGAATCGCCGCGTGGAGCATTATCAGTTGATCACGCAACAGCCGAACAAAGTGAAATAACACTGCTTGGATTTTTACTTGCACAAGGAGAAAGACAAAATCACTAACAATGGGACAACGAAATTCATTCAATATGTTATTGCGAAGGCTTGATCTCCTCACGACTAGTGGGTTCTCCCGATCTAGCTAAAACATAACAAGACAAGCCTACCTTTAGAGGCTGTGATTTTTTTTTTGTACTCAGATGTAATTGTGAACGTAAATAACCAATTTGGGAGGGTAATGTCATTTTGATGGAAACTCGTACCATTTGCTCATTAATTCTTGTTTGCTCCCATGTATCAATGATCCAATCAGCACTCTGCGTAGATATCTCCACGACCTTATCTTCTTTAGGTAGAATGACAACAACTTCGCAAGCCACTTGTTCGTTAACAGTTTTTTGTCCAAGTAGCAGTTTATCAGGCCGAACTTGCGAATCTTCTATGATGTTAGCTCTTACAGGAACAACGATATTCGGTCGATGAGAGTCCTTTGTGTCAATTTGAAGATAGCCTTCAATTTTGCCGAGTTTGTCTGTGGCTACAGAGACCTCAATAACTTGCTCCAGTCCCCTTGTGGTAGGCTTGGAGACCTTAATCTTACTATTTGAAGATTTGATGGACAGTCCTGATATTCTTTCTCTATCGGTACGAAATACTCTTAGTTCCCTGCTAAATACTTCACCGACTCTTAATGTAGGCACAGTAATCATTGAAGGCTTCACATCAACAGGCCACTCGGCCTTTCCTTTGAGAGGCATATGAACTTGTTGGTGACGACTATCATTGGTTTCAAATAAGACCATATGATTAAAAGTACCGGGTTGTGGAGGAGCGTGCATATTGACATTAATTCGTGTGGTTTGTCCAGGGGAGAGGGATTCTTGTTCGATTGTGGCTGGGGCACACCCACAAGACGTACGTAGATTTTTAATTTGCAAATTTTCTCCCCCAATGTTTTTCAGTTCGATCGATGCCTCTAATGATTCGCCCGGCAAGACAGTGCCAAAGTCTTTGCCAAAGTCCTCGATTTGCAATTGCGCGTCGGATTTAGGATCGGAATCCGAGTGACCAGAGCAACCCAAAATCAATACGACAAAAAAACAGCGATACATTGTGAAGCAGCCTTGTGGAATTTTTGGAGAAATACTCGCAAGAGAGATACTTAGGAATAATATATACTGAATGCAGGCTGCTTACTGCACGTTCACTCCCAATCGAGTGAGTTCGTTATTGAGCGCAGCCTTCGAGGTTGAACAGAGCAATGCATTACCATTCCAATAGAATGGAAGAGCGCGAGCGTCAGCACGAATAGGAAGTTCCGGTGGATCAATGATAACCGTAACTCCGTTCTTATTAGGTAGGGAAACAACAAAGTGATTGTCGTTAACGTGCATGATCATAGGCAGTCTTATCTCAGAAATTGATTCTTGCTGAATGGTGATTCCAACTGAAAGAACACCTAATACTTCCAGTCCCTTTTGTAATTCAGCCATGGTCGTCCTTCCCAGGGAATCGCATGGAACGACATCATTGCACTTAGATAGCGATGTGGAAACACCGAGACACTGAGAAATGACTTTGACGGCAACGGGACCACAGGGGTTCTGAGGATCAAGTGAAGGGTGAGAACTCCTGTCATCTTGGCTCGATACAATTTGATGCTGATTTGGCCAAAAAGAACTTTCGTTCAACATGAGTCCCATTGATGTGACAATTAAAAGAGCGACAAGCACAGAACGTAGCACAAACATCTAACGTAATCCTTAGCTTACTTTGGCGAGGTTTCATGTTAGAGAAAACTACAGCCCATGGTTCACCTGAAACTGAGTTGTCTATCTCATTTACAATCTTAAAGTGAAGTAAGTTGATTTATGAG
This sequence comes from Planctomycetaceae bacterium, assembly GCA_029259875.1. Classification (GTDB taxonomy): domain Bacteria; phylum Planctomycetota; class Planctomycetia; order Planctomycetales; family Planctomycetaceae; genus Gimesia. Next base: position 307 of record JAJDEK010000215.1, on the reverse strand, counting down.
AATAGAAAATTATCAATAAACATATGAAGCTTCATTACTCTGAGTTTGGATCTGGTTTTTGGGTCTTCTTTTGAAGCCGCCGGAAAACAATTACTCCGATAAGCAACACGAAAGCTATAATATTGGTGTAGACCAGGATCATTCTGAAATTTTTCTTACTGACCTGATTCGCACTAAGAACTTGAAGAGCAATATCTTTGTCGGTCAACCTTTCAATACGGTAGGAATCCCCAGTAATTTTGTTATTCACAAATGTGTGGTTGGGGAATTCAACTTTGAAGTCGTCATCTGATAACGGAGGATTGAC
>JAJDEK010000214.1 GCA_029259875.1 Planctomycetaceae bacterium | reverse complement strand
GTTAAGCTGATTTCACTGGAATGAGTGTCTGGTCCCGATCCACTAATGGAAGAGGCCATCAACATAGTCCCACTCAAAACAGCAGCGGCATCTTGCAAACGTTCTTGCAGAGGTAGCTCTTTGTTTTCGTCAATCCAGGCTAACAGTGAGTCAAGAATTAATTTTCGGATGACAAATCGACGATAGTAACCTTGGTTGTCAATGATATGGGGGTCCCATTCACCAAACATATAGTTGGTTCGTTTGTTGACGGGATGCAAGTGATCGTGTGCACGGAGATCAATGGCGATTTCATCCATTTTATCCAGTCCAAAATGTGCCTGATGCAACAGGTCATTCGGAGTGGTTTGTAATGTTTTAATTGTGTATTCGATTAATCGTTGATAGGGACCACTGGCTACACCACAGTCTCGAAAGTAGAGAGGAATGGGCCGAAATTTCTCATGCGGATAAACCTGCATTTTTTGGTTATTCTCAAGAATAGCCACAGGGCGGAAGCCGACAAAATCATTGAGTTTTTCTATCGTCCCTTGAACGACATGTTCGTTCGATTCCCAAGGGCCTCCTTGTTCGAGTAAGGCTTCAAACAGAACTGCTAGAAAATAGGGTTGTAAAAATTCTTGTTCTGCAACATGAAACAGCAGGTCTCGGTGGTGCTGCTTGTATTGTGGCAGGCATTCCTTGAAAGCGATTCGAAGCACACTTTCTGCCTGCTTGATTTCCTGGAAAGCTGGCGTTGTGCCTTTGAGAGCTTTTAGATCAGAGGTCAAAAGAGAGTACAGAATTTCTGAAGTAGGATGTCTGTCCAATTCGGAAAAGAGTTGATTCCAATTAAAGCGAAACTTGGGATCAGGTTTTCCATTGGAGAAATTCAAATACCCTAGAATCTCCCGTGTGATTAATTTATCAACGGTGGGCAATGAATCTTGTCCAGATTTGTGATTACGCGATGCAGTCATATTAGCAAACGTGAAGGTTTGAATTAGAAATTAATTAAATGAAAAAGACGAGTACCAATCAGCAGTAAAACAGGCTATTTCCTCCGTGAACAGTCCAAATGGACTGAATCCCTGAAGCAATTATTCTTTTTAGAGATCTGGAGTAAAAACTGTATCCAGTTTGTGAATTCTAACTTCTATTGTCAAAGCAGTTTATTGAAAAAATATACCAAACCGATCCTCATTAGTTTCACTCATTTCGATTAGTGTTCGAACGAATATTTTTGATTACTTTTTGCTTCTCAACTTGATGCAGAAGTTTTCTTCAACTTGGTTGTCACAATGTGTCGATTATAACGAATGTATGTATTACTCAAGTAACAAGTAATTGAGTAATTTTCCATTAATGGGAATAAGATTAGCTCTCGTTAGCAACCAGAGATAAGAGTTTCTTTCCACCAGTTCCAAGGCGTTGTCTGTGATTCAACGGCTTTCAATTCTGGGAGTGGTAGAACTCAATGGGTACAGCCTATGTGGGGTTTAACCCAAATATTAAGTTCTGGCAGAGTACCAGTGCCTTTAAGGATGTGAACAGACAGATGGAACACGCAGAATCGCTGCCGAAAAGTGAAAAAGTAGATCACTTGTTGAATTGGTCGAAAGCAGTCCTGAAATCTCCTCTTTTTTGGGGGACAGCTGCTACATTCGGTTTTTACGCACTGATTCCTCATCTTCCTTTATACCAGGCGCTCATAGAACGATATTTTTGCAGTCACCCTCTCGAATATGCAACAGCAGCGTTATTCTTTATTGGCATGGCGATCATCGGTGTGAAGGGCATCGGCATGCTTAGTCAGAATAAGTCGTTGACAGAAACAAAAATTGATTGGGAAACGATAGGTGAGGTTGAAGATATCAACGAGCGAATTGATGTCTTTGAGGAGCAGGTGCAGTTTCTTCCGAGTTGGATTGGAGAGACCTACCTTGGCAAAAGACTACAGGATGTGGTTACCTATGTGAAGGCGCGACGGTCTGTCCAAGACCTCGATGAACATCTCAAGTATCTAGCAGAACTGGCAGCCGAGCAGATGCATGCCAGCTATTCTCTCATTCGAACGATTACCTGGGCAGTCCCCATTATCGGGTTTCTGGGTACGGTCATTGGTATCACGATTGCTATTGCGAATGTGACGCCCGATCAACTGGATACCTCTCTTTCTGAAGTGACAGGTGGATTGGCGGTTGCCTTTGATACGACAGCATTAGCATTAGGTTTATCATTAGTTCTGGTCTTTTCAACTTTTGTTGTTGAACGTATGGAGCAAAAGCAACTGGAGAAGATTGAGTTCTTTGGTATTCAAAATATTGCGACCTGTATGAGTGTGTCTGAGAAATCGGCCAGCTCGCTGGAGTTGGCAGAGGCAGAAGCTGCTCAACAACTGGTCCAGAGTACAGAAGAAATGATACAGCGCCAAACAGAGCTTTGGCAGCAAAACCTGGAGACATTGCGGAGTCGCTGGACCGAAGTGATGGAACGGCAGCAAGTGAATTTTGATCATTCAATGCAAGAGGGAATGTCAAACACTCTGGGAAGCCATTCTTCACAACTGGAATCACTGCGGAACGAATTTCTAGGTGCCTATCAATCAACGACCGAACAAATTGAATTGATGATGACTCGCTGGCAGGAAACGCAGAAAGACTCGAACAGCCAATTTTCCAAGCATCTGGCTCAGATTTGGAATGAAGTCCATCAAGATGTCATCTCGGCTCAAACACGACAGACATCACAAATTGAGATAGCAACAAAAGAAGTTGCCGGTGAAGTCAGACAGTGGAATCAGCAATTGAAAGAAAGTTCAGAAGTTTCTTCATTACAGATTGAAGCTCTTAATTCACAGAGTGAAAACCTCTTGAAAATAGTGGGCCAAGAAGAACATCTGGTTGGTTTACAGAAAAGGTTGAATGAAAATCTGGATGCAATTCGTGCGGCAGAGACATTTGAAGAAACCCTGCATAGTTTGAGTGCGGCAGTACATTTACTCACCGCACGGTCCAATCGAAATAATGCTGCCTGATAGTGAAAACGGATGTTGCGATTCTCATTTATTTCATTCTGAACGAAGTCTATTTCCCCGGTTTAATTCATGCGTAAACATGGTCGCGAAACACGTTCGGTATCGCTATTTCCGTTTTTGGCGGTTCTTATTTGTGCTATGGGAGCTTTGATTTTCCTGTTGGTCGTCACGACTCGCCGGATCCGTCATCAGGCCCTGCAGCAGGTACAAAGTGTTTCCGTGGAAGAAGTAGTTGAAGAAGATTTCTTTCCTCCTGTTTTATTTGCTGCCGAAGTTCTCGAACCGGAAATGCCTGCACCTAAAATTATAAAACCGGAAGAGCCGCTTGCCATTCCAGAACCACAGGTGATTAACCTTGCAATAGAACACGAAGCAAAGTTAAGAGCTTTGAGTTTAGAGAGAGCAAAAAAACTGGCCGATCTTAAATCACAGAATCAAAATTTGATTCGATTAAAAAATGAACTGACTCAATCTGAAAGTATATTGAATGAGAGTAAGCAGCAGCTTCAAGTACTAAGTCAAAAAGATAAAGAACTCAATGATAAAATGGCGCAAATCACGCAGCAGAAGCTTCGTGCCGCTGAACTGCTTCAAGAAGAATTGCACTTACTACAAGAGAAAAAACAGTCACAAAAAAACGCTCGTAGTAAATATTCTGTGATTCCTTATGATGGTCAAACCGGGACTGCGAAACGGCCTATTTTAATCGAATGTACTGACAAAGGGCTGACATTTATTCCAGAAGGAATCACTTTGACTCCGGATGATTTAAAAGATTTTACACCCGGGTACAATCCTTTGTTGTCTGGTACTCAGGCATTAGTTAAATACTGGCAGAACAAAAGTCAGCAATCAAATCAGGAACCCTATGTTTTGATTTTGGTGAGACCAAGCGGAAGTGTTGGTTATTATGTTGCGAGAAAGTTACTCAATAATCTGAGTTTAGATTCAGGCTATGAATTGATTGATGCTGACTGGGACTTTGAGCTACCTGAAAAAGATTTGATTGCAGAACAGGTTTGCCAGGATGCCATAGATCGTGTTTTAAGCGAACGTAAACAACTTGTGTCGCAGTTGCATCAATATCAGGATGGATCAGGTTCTGGCGGCCGCAGACTACAATTTGATGCACGGACCGGCATGGTACGAGTGATTGAACCTGAAGATGAGTTGGGTACAGGCGCTGGTTCACATCAACGGCCAGGGAAACTGGCAGCGCGTAAGAGTGGGGGAGCTGACGGTGAGTCTCTTTTTAGTGACGTGTTAACTCCACGCCAGCAAATGGCACGCGCAAAGTATTTACAACGTCTTGCAAACCAACGACACATCGTTGCTAATGAAGGTCCAGGAAATACCGAATCTGAACAAAGAGGATTGAACTCTGGTGAAAGCTCTACCTCAACACAACAGAGAACTGGTACCTTCAAACGAATTCCTGGAAGTCGACAGGGAGCGGAAGTTTATGATCTCGCAGATTTAAAAGCAAAAAAAGGTCAGAACCAAAGTGTGGGTAGAGATTCTGGATTGAAACAGGCAAAAGTGATGGGGCGTGAACAACTGAAACGAGAGGCAGAGCAGCATTTGGTTGCACTCGATGGTTCAAAAGCTAGTGGGACGTCAGACTTTCGAAACCGGGAGAGCCAAACCGAGTCCACATCCACTTCTGCAGCAAATCGCGTGATTGAAAATGCATTTCGCAGTGAAGGGAGTCAAGGCCAAGGAACTCAAAAGAACGAAAGCCAAAGTCAAAACGGCTCAAAACGTTCGAAGCAAGAGAGAAGAAGCTCACAGTCTCAGGCCCGTTCAGAAGGAGCGCCTCCCGGGAAATCTTCTTCGGGAGCAGGTAACAGTATGAGTTCGTTCGCTTTTAATCGAAGTAAAGGTGGCGCTCAATCAGTGATTGAATCCGCAAAGAATCAACGCTGGCAACCTCATCAATCACGTTCAGGGATCGGTTTTGAGAGAGAAATTACTGTTCAAGTAGGATCCGACCGCATCATCGTCGGAGATAAACAGAGTGTGCGCGTCAATCAGGGAGTGACACAGGACGAGTTATTACAGTCTATGATCATGGTGATGGATCAACATGTCGACGCCTGGGGTCCTGCACCAAAGGGCTTCTACTGGGTACCTACTATTCAGTTTACAATTAGTCCGGGTGGCAATCAGTATTACGAGAGATTGAAATTATCAGCACAGAAAATGGGGTTACAGACAGAGGCAAAATATATATTGGATCCTTTGCCAGTCACTTCTTCTCCCTTATCTGAGAAGGAGCAGTAATATGAGCCGTCGCACACCACAAGGGGATGCTAACTTTGGTTCCGATTCCTTTTTGGATATCGTTGCCAATATTGTGGGAATCCTCATTATCTTGATTGTGATAGCCGGTGTCAGGATGAGTCAGGCTCCAGTGACTGTCACTGAGAATCAACCAGCAATTCCACTTCAGCCAGAAATTATTGATACTGATTTAATAGCTTTTCCTCCCAAAGTGGAACCGGACCCGCCAATAAGTGAAGCGCCTGCGCTACTTCTCACACAACAGGATCCTGAGCCGAAGCAGATTGTTCCTCAGCAGCCTAGAATTATCTATCAAGAACCTTCTCAGGAATTACTCAGTGAAGTACAGAGAATGGAAGCGGAGCTATCCAGTCTCGATCAAGTTATGCAAAGTCGAAAAATTGGCGCTCAGGAATTATTATTTCAAAAGCAGGCCATTAGTGGAAAAGTGCAAGCATTGGTTTCTCAGCTCGATCAGAGAAGCGATACGATAGAAGCACGTTATGATAAATTGCTGGGTTTAGTGAAGTCTAAAAAAGAAACACAAAGGGAGTTGGAACGGGTTGTGGCACAATCCCGACAGGTTTCTGTACCGCGCGATGAGGTGAAACAACTGAAGCACCGGCTCACTCCTGTTAGCCAATTGGTGACCGATAAAGAATGGCACTTTTTGCTTTCTAAAAACAAAGTGTCATATGTACCCATCAATGAATTGCTTGATGATTTGAAAGATCAAGTCATGAAACGAGGAAATTGGCTTGCCAAATATCGGGAACATCATGGTAAGGTGGGACCGATTCGTGGGTATACGATGAAGTATGTCGTTGAACGTCAGGTACTCTCAACCATGGATCAGTTAAGAAACGGAGGCAGTAGAGGCTTCCGGGTCGGCGTAACCAAGTGGGAAATTGATCGGGATGATGATGTACGTGAAGAGAACGAAGAAGCAGCGCTCCAGATTCAGTCCCGATTTTATCAGGCCTTAACAGATATTGGCGCAGGCTCCACGCTCACTTTTTGGGTGTATCCCGATAGCTTTGAACTTTATCGTTCCTTACAGAAACATGCGCACTCTTTAGGCTATCAGGTCGCTGGACGTCCTTTACCATTTGGTGTTCCGATTGCAGGATCTCCACAAGGAACCAGATCTGCCGGGCAATGATCGCTGCATTAGTAAAGCAGAGTTGCCAGCTTTCTGCGATAAGTGCTTGCGAGAGCCGATTGGGTGCCAAGTACGTCAAAGATCTTCAGGATTGTCGCTTTGGCTTCCACTCCTGCGCCCATTTTGTCTTGTTCGATAATCGAAAGACAAATTTCGAGCGCCTCTTCATGCTTGTTCGAAATGGCCAATGCATCCGCCAATGCAATCTTGAGTGCAGCATTATCCGGATCAGCAGCTAAAGTGGCCCTCGCAGATTCGACGCCACCTGCTTCATCTGCTGCAGCTTGGAGCTCAAGTTGTGACTTGATCTGTTCTGCTTCGGGTTCCAGAAACCCTCGCGTTTCCAGTTCGTTGATGATTGTGGCACATTCTTCAAATCGTGATTGCTTCGCCAATACTGCTGCGATCCGTAATTTTAGCACCTCATTATCGGGTTCCAAATTGAAGGCTTCACGGTACTTGGCTTCCGCTAAGGCAGGGTCTGCCTCTTCCACTTCTTGCCCTTCTTGTAGCAGAATTTGAACAGGGGAGGGTATCAATCGACCGATCCATTCTTTCAATGTTTCTTCAGGTAAAATTCCTTGAAAGTGATCCACTGGTTGACCATTCAAAAAGGCAACTACTGTCGGAATGGACTGTACTTGAAACGCAGCTGCGAGCTCCTGTTGTTCATCGATATTGATTTTGGCGAGACGAAATGTTCCCTGATTTTCCTCGACCAGTTTCTCTAACATCGGTGCTAACTGCTGGCAAGGACCACACCAGGGAGCCCAGAAATCAATCAGGACCGGCGTTTGTTCAGACTGTCTGACGACTTCCGTTTCAAAATTTTCTTCGGTGATATCAGTAATCCATGCAGAGTCTGCTGACATTTTTGATTCCTTAGCTGGCTCATTCATTTGTATTGTGATTCAGTGGAGAAGGCTCAGGTTTGAGGCAATTCAAGCTGGCAGATGGCCCATTGTCCGAAGTTTTCTTCCACTTCAATTTGTAATAATTCAATCTGACTAGAAGCATAAGATCCTATCACAGGGATCAACTGTTGGCCAATCCAATGTGCAATTAATTCTGCAGTCGTATTTTCAATGGGCAGCAAAATACAATCTTCTTTTGGAAACACCCAGCGTCGTTTTGCAAAGGTCGCTTGAACCTCATCATTGTCTTCTGAGACTTCAATCAGATGATGTTTTGTCGGAAGTAAGACCCGATGGTCAAGAGAGTCGACGGTTTTTTGTAATTGGTCTCGTAACGCGATAAAGTCAAATACATAACCGTTTTCATCTAACGGCCCGGTTAATTCAGCAGCAACTCTCCAATTATGCCCATGGATCCGTTCGCAAATGTTTCCGTTGAATGTGATAAAGTGAGCCGCACTGAATACCAGATGGTCTTTGGTAACGCGTACTTTATATTGTGGTGAATTATTCATGGTTTGGGCTCATTCTCAAGTCGTGTTCATATTTCTTGGGAATCTGTTTCATGATTGTACTGAGATCAGGTGTGGGAATAAAACCATCCCGCATCGCTACAAAGAGACCAGCGACGATCAGGTCAGCCGTTGTGCCTGGATTGCGTTGATTTCCGTGCATACGTAACCATGAATCGAACTTAGTCAAACTGGGGATGAATTGTTCGGCCCTCAGAACCTCGCTTGCATACTGTCCAGCCTGCTGTGCCTCTTCGCTCCCACATTTTCGTGCAATCAAAGTATCCGGAAAATCAGACATTAACCTAAGCTGTAGTCGGATGATGGCTTCTTCCCAATCAGAGCATTGACTCCATAATTCCTTTAGCACGGGGGCCGCGGTACCTAAGGTGATTTGAAAATCATTGGCATATTCACTGGCAACAGAATCTCGACAAGCGGCCAGACTCATTACTTCTCGTAGTGTTCCCGTTGGTTCAGTCGAGATATCTTCTACTTCTGTTTTCCCAAGACCTCCCGGATTGGCAATGCGAATTGCTTCGTAAACTTCTCTGGCATCTTGGACCGTTAATTGATTCAAGATTGTCTGAATGCCTTCTTGAGCAGTAATTTCTAACGGAACTGCTGCCAGAGGAGCCAGTAATAACACCATTCCAAGATTAGAATTGCTAGGAATGGCTTGCTGGGTTGCTTGGATACATTGCTTGATCGCAAACCCAATCTTATGTGATTCTGTGCCAGCTAGAATTGGGGCAATTATATTGGCAGATTTCAAAAAATCACGATAAGTTAAATCTGGGAAAGAGGCTTCAGGATGCACATTCCCCGGTTTTCTGGCGGTTGATTCCATTAAACATGCCAGGTAGAACCAGTTTTCGAGTTGTCGATTATTTTTACTCATAGGGCTCTGTTAGATTGATGGCCAGCAGAATTCCGCGTACAACAGTATGTAAAGACTCTTAATTATCCTGCTGAGTCTCTGTTTCAAGTTTAATTTTGCAGGATGGCTCCAGGGAAATGAAGTCTCTGGTGTATCGATCTGCCCAGGTAATAGGAATTGTTTTATGAGCCCCCAAATAGAGAACCAACAGCTTCAAACCGTTCATATTGTACCTCTTACTGCCTTTGATCAGAACGATAAGATTAATGCTGATGTACAAGCATCACACACTGCAAAATTATATGCAGCAGGGATGCGCGTTTTTCTACCCGGAGCGGGTACCAGTGAATTCCATAGCCTGCTTCCAGAGGAAATCGTTGAGCTGGTGAAAATTACCCGCGATGCGGCCGGTCCAGATGCACTCATTTTTGCTCCTATTGGGTATCAGGTCGGCGTAGCTTGTCAGACGGCCATTAATTCCATGAAAGCCGGTGCGACAGGGATTATGTTCATGCCATTCGCTCACCCTTACATGAGCGATCGTGGCGCGGAAGAGTATTATCTCAGTGTGATGGATGCAGCAGACTGCCCGACTTTGTACTACAAAAAGGCTGAAATTCCCAGTGATGCACTGCTACTTAAATTAGCCACTGATAGGCGATCTATTGGAGTGAAGTATTCGGTAAACCAGATGCATCAGTTTCGTACGACAGTCAATGCTGATGAGCATGGTTTAGAATGGATCTGTGGTTCGGCAGAGCGTTTTGCACCATACTATATGCTTGCTGGTTCCGGTGGGTTCACCAGTGGGGCAGGAAATGTTTGTCCTCATTTGTCATTGGCAATGCATGCGGCTTTTGCTTCAGGTGACTATGTAAAAGGGATGCAAATTCAAGAACAAATATTGCCCATTGAAGACTATCGGGCCAGAGCAGGGGACAGTTTCAATATCAGTATGTTGAAGTATGCGATTACTTTGACGGGCGCCGATTTTGGTCCACCGCGCCCACCGCAGCGGACTCTGACTTCTGAACAGGAAGCAGAGATTCGCCAACTGATGGAACCCATCCTGCAGGCAGAGGAAGAATTAGCGCAACAAAAAAGCCCCGTTTAAGAAAACGGGGCTTTTTATATTTGTTAAGAACTTAGGCGGTTGCCAGACGTTCTTCTTTTTCTTTCAGGCGTCGTGCCACGACTTCTTCTTGGATATTTCTAGGAACTTGGGAATAGCGGGAGAATTCCATACTGAATCCCCCTTTACCCTGTGTCATGGAACGCAGCTCATTGGCATAGTCAAACATGTTTGCCAGTGGTACTTCCGCGATGAAAATACTCGTTCCCAATCTCGTTTCAGAAGTATTGATCACGCCTCGTTTCTGTGCCACATGCCCGGAAACCGCACCTTGATATTCTTCGGGAACTTCAACTTCCAGTTTCATGATTGGCTCCAGAAGTGCCATATTGGATTTCTTCAGTGCATCTCGCATACAATTGAAACCAGCAACATTAAAGGCCATTTCTGATGAGTCAACGTCATGGTAGCTACCATCAGAAAGTGTGGCTTTGACTCCCACCACTTCACACTCGCAAAGAGGGCCTTTGACCAAAGCTCGTTGAAAACCTTTATCTACAGCTGGAATGTATTCTCTTGGAATACGACCCTGGCTAATGTCATTATCAAATTCATAGGTTTCACCGTCGTTTTCGACAGGCATCGGTTCAATTTTACCAACCACGTGAGCGTACTGACCGGAACCACCAGTTTGCTTTTTGTGTTTATGATTGTATTCCACAGGAATAGTGGGAGTCTCGCGATAAGCCACACGTGGCTCACCAACGATACATTCCACTTTGTATTCACGTTTGATGCGTTCGATGTAAACATCGAGGTGTAACTGACCCATTCCAGCGATGATGGTCTGATTCGTTTCTTCATCAGTCATCACATGGAAGGTGGGGTCTTCACGGTTGAAACGTTGAATTGCCTTAGCCAGACGATCTGCACCATCCCGGTCGAGTGGTTCAATCGAAAGACGAATCACAGGCTCAGGGACAAAGATACTTTCGAGAGCAAAGTTAACATCATCAGTACAGAAAGTATCTCCTGAGGCACATTCCATTCCAACGGCGGCAATAATGTCACCGGCTTCACCACAATCAACGTCTTCACGGCTGTCAGCGTGCATACGTACCAACCGGCCAAACCGGGTGGAATTCCCTGTTCGGGTATTGATATAGCTTTTGCCTTTTTCAATTTTACCCTGATAGATACGCATATAAGTTAATTGGCCGAATGTTTCATCGACAATTTTAAATGCCATCGATACCAGAGGTTTATCAGATGAGTGTGATAGTTTGGTTCGGAACGACTCGCTGTCTGTTTTTTCCTGACCTTCTTTGATTGCTTTTTGTTGTGCATCCAAGTCAATCGCAGAGATCTCACGGTCAAGCGGGCTAGGTAAAAATCGCACGACTGCATCGAGCAGAGTTTGAACGCCTTTGTTCTTGAAAGCAGTACCCATCATCACAGGAGTAATTTCATGTGAAAGTGTAGCATCACGGATAACTTTGTAGATGTCTTCTACGGGCATCTCTGCTTCTTCAAGCAGTGCTACCATTAAGTCGTCGCTGAACATGGACAGCGTTTCCAACATCGCAGAGCGTGCTTCTTCCGCAGCCTCTTTAAACTCTTCAGGAATATCACCAAAGATCTCATCTTCACCTTGCTCACCTGTGTATGTGACTGCTTGCATGGTAACCAGATCAACAACACCTTCAAATTCAGCGCCTTCACCCATTGGGATCTGAAGTGGTAGAGGGACGACGTGTAGTTTCTCTTCGATTTGTTTGATTACGCTGGCTGAGTCTGCACCGGTGCGGTCCATCTTATTGATGAATGCAATACGAGGAACGCCATAACGTTTCATCTGGCGGTCAACCGTTAGTGACTGACTTTGCACACCACCCACAGAGCAGAGTACCAGCACAGCACCATCGAGCACGCGCAAGCTACGTTCGACTTCTACAGTGAAGTCAACGTGACCCGGTGTATCAATGATGTTGACGGTTGTGTCTTTCCATTGGACCTGGGTCGCAGCAGAGGCAATCGTAATACCTCGTTCACGTTCAAGGTCCATACTATCCATTGTAGCGCCACCATCGCCGCCACGCACTTCACGAACTTTATGAATACGTCCTGAGTAATACAGAACTCGTTCGGTAAGTGTGGTTTTACCAGAGTCAATGTGAGCCGAAATTCCAATGTTTCGATACTTGTCCAGATTTTTCATGGCTTTGATGAACGTTTACTTAAGGTAACATGTTATGGATACAAAACGGACGGCAACATACCGACCTG
>JAJDEK010000213.1 GCA_029259875.1 Planctomycetaceae bacterium | reverse complement strand
TGGGTCATGAAAACCCATTACCAGAAAAAAAGGTTGGTCACTTTTTTGCTTGAGAAATTTAGAAGCCAGATCAGCCATACCTCTTGCACGATGACCATTGATTTTTGGTTGAAAGTCAATGGTTGTGTCTTCCGGATAGAGGTGGTACTTACCAATCATTCCAGTGCGATAATGGTTTTTCGAGAGCAAAGAAAAGATCGTTTTGACTTTCGGCTTCAAACGGAAGTTGTGATCACCATGTGGGTGCCCGTATTGACCGTTGGCATGGACATGTAGTCCAGTATAAAACACACCGCGGCATGGTCCACACGAGGCCGTTGTGGTGAATGCATGCTGGTAGCGCGTTCCTTCTCGCGCTAGTTGGTCGATGTTAGGTGTTTTTACAACCGGATTTCCATAACAACCGCAGTCATCCCAGTTCTGGTTGTCTGAAAACAGAATCAGTACATTTCGTTGTTCCGAGGCGGATAAAGAGGCCGGCATAAACATCAGGACAATAGCAAGAAAATAAAGTTGCCTCATTCGAAAATCCTCATAGTTGTATTTCAGATTGATTTCGAGTTATTTTGATCAATTTCATTCTATTTTGATTTAACAGGTGACTTCTTTTGACCGGTAGCCTGGTTAATCACGACCCGTTGTCGGACCTTTCCCGAGACTGCTTTACCGGCGAGAACGTCCTCTTCTTTAAAAGTCGCCATCAAAATTAGTTTATCACCGGTGCGCGAGTAATCGTAAATAATATAAATCGTGCCATCATCACTTTCGATTCCATCGGGATAGGAGACGCCGGGACGCTCGTCTATTAGCAAACCTCCTTGCCAGGTTTTTCCATCATCGTTTGATAGATAGGCAGTGAGATCTCTGCGAGTTTTGCCATTCTGTGGGTTATGTCGGACTAGCAATAAGTTCCCGGAATTCAATCTGCGAATAAAAAAGCGAGCGTTAATGTGCGGGATCGATGATGCTGCCCCTTTCGTCCAAGTCTTACCACCGTCTTGAGAAAACGATTCTCCAATTCCATACTTTGTTCTGACGAGTGTCCACAGACTTTTGTCTTTACGTTCTACGACCATGTGTTCATCGAATGTTCTTTGTGGGACTTTGGTTTGCCCCAACAATTGAAATGAATTTCCTTTGTCTTTCGAGATGAAAATATTACCGCCGCGTTCTTTCGGTAAATTAAAACGATGTTCAATCGAGTCTTTTGCTTTCTGCTCCCAAATTGCTACGGGGAGCAACCAGTCACCGTTGGAAAGCACCGTTGGCTTATTCATCATGATTCCATTACAGAGCCGTCGCGGTTGACTCCACTTGGGATTCGCTTGCCCTGATTGCTCTGTGGTAATTGCCCAGACGCCGCTCCGGCCATCCCACCAGCGGTAAGATTGAGCCCAGAATACCCAGAGGCGACCACTGGGATCATGCCAGATGGCTGGGTCGTAAGCGCGCACTGGTCCGGGAGGATCGATGACCAGCTTGGGACCTGACCAGGTTTTTCCGTCGTCTCCACTGGTGACCAGTGCGACATAATTCAACTCGCCTTCACCGGTTCCCCCTGCATACCAGAGTGCCCAGAGACGTCCATTGGCTGCGCGTTCGATTCCTGGGATACCTTGGAAGAGACGAGTTTCATCGGAATATTCTTTTCCCGGATGTGTATTAATTGGAGGAGCGACGAGTGCAGGGTCGTCTTGTTTTTTTGTTTCTTCTGCAAAACAGATCTTCGTGGAATTGGTATGCAGAAATGATAAGGTGATAACTGATAAAAGCAGGAGCACTGATCGCACGATGAAAATCCTTGAGAAAACACTTTAATCTGATTTGAGTATGTCTATACACTAGAATTCGTTAGTCATAATTAATGCTAACAAAATCAGGGCTACGAGGCGAGCATCTTGGATAAAGTGCTAATAATATGAAGATTGCTTTTGAAAGAAGGTCTGAATTGTTTAATTCAAGATTAGAGATCTCAAAGTGCGGCTGGACAGGCAGCCGTTACTGACATAGAGTATTCATGCGTAGATTCATGACGAAGGTATCAGACAAGAAATTATTTACAGTAAAGCTGATTTTAAATATCTATTGAGGCAGTATAGAAATACGAGGCCAATGATGACATTAACAGAATTTATCATCTTGCTGATCGTTGCCGGGATTTGTGGAAGCATTGCGCGGGGACTGGCAGGGAATACCCGTGGAGGTTGCCTGGTTTCCATTGCTTTAGGATTTATTGGTGCTTTAGTGGGAGGAAAGATCGCTACTCTGTTAGGTCTACCTGAGATATTTGCCATTTCATTTGGTGGCAGAGATTATCCGATTGTATGGTCTATCATTGGAGCTTCGATCTTTGTTGCCATTCTTGGGTTGTTATCAGGTCGATCCCGGCGTTGAATTTCGATCAAAATCGTTCTTTTAACAGGTTGCATCGTTCAATCAATCAGTGAGGGCATTGCAGATTTCTGATTCGTTTCACATACTATGGCTGCGTTCGAATTACTCCCGACTTCTTAAGTCGGGTTTTTTTATTAGTGTGTGACCGGAAGTGCTGCTTTATGTCGCTGTTGAGTTTGAATCAAGTTTCTTTTACCTGGGGGGGAGCCCCCTTGTTAGATGATATCAGTCTGGAAATTAATCCTGGAGAGCGAATTGGTCTTTTAGGAAGAAACGGAGCTGGGAAATCCACGCTGATGAAATTGATCGCCGGTGAAATTGATCCGGATGATGGCGAAGTGAGACCTGAAAAGGATTTACGGATTGCCAGGCTAGTGCAAGAAGTTCCTTCAGGATGCTCCCAACGCGTGCATGATTACGTTGCAGAAGCAGCAGCTCCTTTTTATGAACATGAGTGGGAAGCCGAACATGCTATCGAGAAAATTCTGTCGCGCATGAATCTGCAGGCAGATGCTCCCTTTGACTCTTTGTCTTCAGGAATGAAGCGGCGTGTTTTGTTAGCGCGTTCCATAGTGCAGTCTCCCGATATCTTACTACTGGATGAACCGACGAATCATCTGGATATCCCTTCCATCAGGTGGTTAGAACAGTTTCTACAATCGTATTCCAGTACTTTGTTATTTGTGACTCACGACCGGATGTTTTTGCAGACGTTAGCGACCCGTATTATCGAAATCGATCGTGCCAAAATATATGATTGGACGTGCGACTACGACACATTTCTCAAACGTAAAGAGGCATTTCTGGAAGCGG
>JAJDEK010000212.1 GCA_029259875.1 Planctomycetaceae bacterium | reverse complement strand
GAAATACCGGTTTGCGAAAGTCGTTTTCCGAGGGCGGCATCCTGTTGACTTGCGGTGGCAGGTTGTTTTTTTCTGGTTGCGAGTTTAGGACAGAGATTTTTTAAGCCTTCCCAGCCCACTAAAGGTCTGGTATTCAGATCTAAAGCGAGAAATGTAACAACACCCAGTCCATAAGGAACCCTCACTAGAAGCGGTCCATTTAAAGAGGATGCCAGGACTTCTCCCGAATTGATTTCAATTTGGGAAGCGGTGGCGACACCACGAATTCGTGAACGTACCGCAGCAAATAACTCCAGGCTACTCAATTCACGGACTTTATTTTTACCGAGGACCTTGACGGGAACCCACTTATCAAATTCGCTTTTTTGATATTCTGCTACGTCTTCTCCAACGCAGAGCACGAGATGACCTCCATTGGCGACCCAGCTTTGAATGGCCTGATTTTTTTCTTTAGTTACAGAGTAGTCGGAATCAACAATGAGAGAATCAAGCGAGTCATATCCATATGCGGTCTCTGGCAGAAACGTTTTATTTGAGACCAATGTTGTAAACTGATTAAGATTTTTATCGATCGAATCTGACATTGAAGATTCGATGGGATCAAATCCGCTAATCTCGCCGATGATGGCCCAGAGTTCGACTGATTGCTTTAAACCGATCCCAGTAAATTGATTCTGAGTTGATTGAGGTGAATAGGAAGCCTCATCCAGGATTGCTTGCGTACCAACATCGCGCAAGCGAATCTTTAAAGGGCTATCGAGTAATCCGGTCTTAAATTGCGAATAGAGTTGATAGGTTCCTGGTTTGGGAAACCGGTAGACGTCCGATGGTACCTCAGTAGAATTTCCATCAGGAGAGAGAGACACCACAGATAACTGTAATTCAATCGGAGCATTAGTCGTCAGCTCAACAGTAACAGGAACCCAGCGTCCGATTTTGTAAAGGCCGTCAAAGCCTACTTGAACTTGTTTGATTTCAAAAGGACTTGCACCATCTTCTGCTGCTAAGGCATACTGGTTGGCATGGAGCAGAATCAGAAGTAACGAAAGGATCGTATTGAATTGGGAAAAAAGAGATGATTTCATGTGTTTATTCTCTGATTCCAATAGTTCAAATGTTCAACCTGGAATCAGTTTTAGTAATGACGAATTGCTTTTCATTCGAGATTGTCTCGAATCGTAGCGAAATAATAAATATAGATATAATTGAGTATTATGTCTTGAGCCGAGACTAGGCTCAATGCATTGCCATTACAAATAAACAGTTTCCGTGGATTAACCTGTTCTTAATTCAGTTTGAACCCTTCAGATCAGTAAGCAGGTTTCCAAATTTCTCGAGCGCCACTTCTGGTATCGTATGTGGGCCCATAAATTCGGAAAAGTCTAACTCAAATTGATGTTGTTCAAACATCTCTTTTAACCAGATTCCCCCTTCATATGGCAGAATAGGGTCTTGTTTTCCATGACTTTGTAAAACTGGAAACTTTTTTGATTTTTCTGCAAGAGAGATCCATCTTTGTTCACATAGTAATGTGCCAGACCAGATGACCAAAGCAGCCGGAGGTTCTGGCAGATTCAAGGCCACTTCTGTTGAGATGATTGAGCCTTGTGAAAAACCTCCGAGTACAAATTGAGAGAGCGGTAAGCCTGACTCTTTCTGAAGTTCATCAACAAATTCACCAAGCTGTTGTGCGGCTTCTAAAAATCCATCAGGGGTCTTCGATCTTTGATCTCGGATTTGTCCAGATTCAATAGCGGCATTCATCGCTTCGATATCCAGCATCCACCAGGCGCGGCCGCCGGGAATTCCCATTTCTATTAAGGAAAGCGGGGCTGCCGGAAAAACGAATCGAACTCGGTTTTTTAAAGCAGGGTTTCTGTTCAATATCTCTGGTCCCAATGGCACTAAGTCATCACCGGGCGCCCCAAAACCATGGCTGATGACGGCAATCACTTCCGGGTCTTGTCCTGTGGGTAATTCATCATAAATCTGGCAACTAAGAGCACCTATTGTTCTGGTAGTGAGGGGCATTGAATCCTGAATCTCCTGAAGCGTCCCTGAGGACGGTATTGATACGATTTTAAATCATGAAGTGTCATTGTGTCGAAGAATGCGCGGTTTGGCAATCGAGTACTATTTTTTCTAACCATAAATAAATAACAGGAAATGAATTAACATTTTGGTTCTGAATAGAAGTGGTAAGACTTGAATTTTCTCTCGAATCAAAATGATGCAATTGTTATCGAAACCGCGCCAGATGAATGAGTGATCGATTGCGATTTACATCGGATCTACAGAATGTTCTTGCGATAAGTGATTTCGAACACTCGGTTTATCAACAACGATTGGAGCATCTTTCGATTCAGGAACACGTTTTGCGTTTGATAGCAATTGCTGTTCAGAAGAGAAGTCTGATCAATGAGTAAGGTTCAAAAGAGATTTCAATTTGTCCACAAGATAGGGAGAATCACAATGTTTCGACGAAACATGTCTATAGGAATATTTGCAACTCTTTTGTTTTCCGTCCTCATGCCATACGGCTCTTTATATGCCCAGGAAGGAGAGTTAGATTCCATTGGGGGAAAGCTCAATCGCGATTCCTTTACTCTCTGCCGTGAGATTCGTACTAAATTCCGTGGGATCAGAGGGCAGCGAAAGATATTTGCTAAAGCATATGAAATTCATGAAATGGCCGACAATCTTCATCGCATGGTTGTCCTAAAAGCACCAGTCAGAGGCATGGATCAAGCTTTGTTGGATTTAAGTCTATTAGTGGATGATTTAGATCAATCCCTCAAAACCATGCGGTTACCAGTGCTCAGAGATCCCGTTACAGTGCCTACCGGACCGAACGGATACATTTTCTATGGTGGAAATGGTTATCCACAACCCAATTTTCAATGTGGCATGTTCCAATGTTATGGACCTCCTTATCGCATGATTTCAGAGCGAGATATGCGCGACGTTTGTAGAATACTTACTGATATGAAATCTTCAATCATCCAGTTGCAGGCTCATTATTCACCGAGCTTACATATACCACCAGCACAAAGGTTGTTTCCAAGTCCGAATTCCGTTCCACAGTTTGATCCTAATCAAGGGGTGGGCAAACAGTCACAGCCGTTAGGTTCGCCGGAACCATTACAGGAACAGAATGATTCGCGTTGGAAACCTTCACGCAAGACTGCTCCTGTTTTTCCGCCAGTACCACCGAGAGATAAACCGAGACCTTCTCAAAGTGGGCCAGAAGTCTTCCCACCTCTACCATCTGTGAAATAATAGTACTTCGATAATGATAAGGTGAGTTACATATTTTGTGTTTTTTGTGAATCTCAATCAACTCTGATATTTTTCCAGATGATGCAGCACTCTATTTTTGCTATAAGCAAAGATAGAGTGGGAATATGCGTCTTTTAACTGGAAGGATATCGTTGATGGAATTTGATGCGGAAAAAGTCACTGACTACTTACATCAGCATATTCCAGTGACACAAGCGATGCAAATCAAAGCAGTGCCAGAGGCAAAAGAATTTCTTAAGCTGACAGCCAAGTTAGCTCCGAACCTGAATCATCAGGAAACAGCCTTTGGTGGAAGTATCGCCAGTTTAGGCATTCTGGCTGGCTGGACTCTAATTCATATCCGTTTAAGTGCAGACAATGTTCGCTACAAAATTGTGATTCAGAAAAGTGAGATGGAATTTCTCCATCCAATTGAAAGTGATTTCGAAGCGGAATGTCACTTCCCCGACCAAAAATTATGGGATCAATTTCATACGGGCTTACAGCGGAAAGGCCGTGCACGAATCAAACTGGAATGTGCCGTGATGGTCAATCAACAGGTTGCAGCAGTCATTAAGGGAACCTTTGTGGCGAAACAACTGGAACCTCTTAAATGATTTTTCAAGCTCCTTGGGGTTTATCCTCAGGATTTGGTTCTGTGGGATTCATGTTTAGAATGGTTTCTGTCAGTGATGTGTTGCCACTGTAAAGATGAACGTCCTGTTGTGGAAATGCAATTTCAAATCCTGCTTTGTTGAATTGTTCGTGAATTGAAGTGTGCAATTCGTGAACGACAGATAACCGATTTTCCAGATTGGGCAGGTACGCTCTGAGATTTAAATTCAAAACGCTCTCGCCGAAAGACTCAAACGTGATGCTGGGGGATGGATCAGAAAGTATTAACGGGTGATCGTTCAAAATCTTTAATGCAAGTGCGGAAACCTTATTCGTATCCGTACCGTAAGCGACACCGACATTAATGAAAACTCGATTAACAGAATCAGACAAAGTCCAGTTCAGCAACTTGCCTGTGATGAATTCTCGGTTGGGGACGATGTACTCTTTACGATCCCAATTGGTAATTGTTGTGGCTCGCATGCGAATGCGGGAAACAACTCCAGTAACTTCATCGACGGTAATGATGTCTCCTACTCGAATGGGACGTTCGATGAGCAGGATTAACCCGGAAACAAAGTTGGCGAAGATTTCCTGTAGGCCAAACGCCAATCCAAAAGTCAACGCGGTTGCCAGCCATTGTACTTTAGACCAGCCCAAACCGATCGTATTAAAGACGACGAAAATACCAATGAGGGCTACAAAATAGCGGGACAAACTTGTGATTGCATATTTGACAGGGGTTTCTAATGGGAGGCGTTGCAGGATCAGGAATTCGAGAAGACCGGGAAGATTCTTCGTAGCGATGATTGCGAAGATGGCAAAAATGATTGCTAATCCGAGGTCATAATAGGTAACAGCTTCCAGCCTTGGAATGTTTTTTTGAGTGACTACACCGTTGACATCCTTTGTTTCTTCTACAGTCTGGATTGTAGTAGACCAGAGTTTAAACTCATCAGTATCAAGTCGATTAAATGCGGGTAGTGTATCTCCCCAGATCCATAATATACTCACGAGCAGAATTACACTCATGGTGGCGTTGACCAGCTTTTTGATCTGTGCCGAGATTTTTGTGAGATCGGCAGGATTTTCTTCTTCTGTCATAATGCCTGCGACTGTCGTTTCTGAATTTGATTCCAGAGCCTCATTTCTAAGGGCTTCTAGCCGTTCCTGATTCTGTTGATAGCTTAGCCGTCGATGGTGAATGAGAATCCAACGCAACAGCAACGCTCTGAAAATAATGACGATCAGAAACAACCAAAGTGTCAGAAAAATCAAATGAAACAGACTCATCGCCGTAAAGTAGAAACCGATGAGCGATAATAGAATCAAAGTGCAGGGAACAAGTAGCGTCAGGAAATAAATGATGAACTTGAAGCGATCATACCAGACCTCCTCATTATAATTCAGAATCGATTGAAAGAGACCGGATCGAGGATGGAAGACTCGTCGGGCAAAGATTGTGTAAACAATTAGTAAGGCAACGAAAAACAGACGTTCCAGCAGATCATGATTGCGGTCAACTTCTTTACCGTGTAGTAGAAGTGTGATAAAGAGTAGAGGGATTGAGACTGGAATCACCCAGCGTATATTCTTACGTACGTATAAAACGGTTTGTTTGTACCAGCCGAAATGAGATTCACCGAGTCCTAATGGTCTGCAAATTTGCCGGATGAGTTCCCAGAAAAATAATAGCCAGCCAACTTGCCGTAAGCTGGAATCAACGGCCTTCACAAACACAGGAGCATCGGGATTACTACCGATTCTCCAGGCAAGAAACCAGATAAACCCTGGCCAGAAAATGTAAATGAACAGAGTGAGTAAATCGACACTTGCCGTCATTCAAAATTTGCGATAATTAATTCTAATGATTTCTTTATTCATGATTCGGAGTTGGATCCGAACATTATAAGCCAGATAAACAAGACTCAGAAAACAGCAGAAAGCAGTAATATAAATAACAGGATTCTTGTAAACATCCTGTTTGACTTCCTTGAGTAATTCTTTCCAATGGGTTGGAGAAAACAGCCAGCGAATCGAATAGGATGTCTGCTTGATTTCTGATAGAGAAACAGGTGCGGAACTTTTAATCCAAAAAACACGTTCCCTGATATAAGCAGAATATGTATTAGTTTGTTTTACCAGGTCGTTTTCAGTGACATTCAAATT
>JAJDEK010000211.1 GCA_029259875.1 Planctomycetaceae bacterium | reverse complement strand
CCAGCGGGCGATAAGTGGGAACTTCCGTCAGTGTGGGGACGAACATCTGGTCGCGAAAGTCGAGTGTGTCAGGCCGGGCATCCAGTGTTCGCTCTGAGAGCGTGACGGGCTTTGTTTTTTTTCGGGCCATGAGAGCGCTTCTCTTTTCTGCAGGAATAAGGATTTGATTGCGTTTATTGAAATGAACTTGTCCAACTCAGCATTGCTCATTTGCAGAGACATGCTGATCTGTATTCGTAGTCGTGTCGCCCAGTTGAATGTGTGCCTATTTGTATTAGTGTTCGTTTTTATCTTACAAGATGGCAGGCACGGATCAAGTAGAATGTCTAAGAAATGTGATCTATGGTTCACGCGGGCGGGAGTGGACGAAGTGAACCTGCTCCCGTTTTACGTTGTCGTTACGGGAATAAACGAAAACAAGTATGAAATCATCTCAGAAGCGAAGCAGGTCTTCTCAACAGAAAGAGTCAAACATGAGTCAGGTCAAGGAAGAGTTTTGCAGGTACCCGTATTTTTTGGTCATCGATCTGGAAGCCACGTGCTGCAATCGAAAATCGGTTCCCCGCAATGAAATGGAGATCATAGAAATCGGGGCGGTGATGGTTGACCGTGATTCACTGTCGGCGGTCGATGAATTTCAAACGTTCATTCAGCCGGTTCGGCATCCTCAATTAACGCCGTTTTGTACGGAGCTAACTTCCATCAAACAATCTGATCTTACCAACGCGCCCAGTTATTCCGTAGCACTTTTGGAATTGCAACAATGGTTAGCATCTTTTGGGCATTATTTCTTCTGCTCCTGGGGAGATTATGACAAAAGCCAGTTTGAACAGGATTGCCGTTATCATCAGGTTGCTTATCCCTTTGGCTCAGAGCATCTCAATATTAAAAAACAGTTTTCCAAGTCACAGGGTTACGCTAAAAACCATGGAATGGCACGTGCTTTGAAGCTGGCAAAGATCGCTTTAGAAGGGACGCATCATCGGGGAATTGATGATGCCAGAAATATGGCAAAGTTAATGCCTTATATTGTTGGGACCGAAAAAATTGCTTCTGAAAAACCAAAGTGAGGTGGATGCAAATCTACCAGATATAAATAAAATCCGGTGATTTACGGCTTTTATGCGTAGTAGATAACATTGCCTCCCTTTGTAGTGATATCTATATCCTCAAAAAACATTGAGTAAGTCCAGACTGCTATTTGCTTTGACATTTCTGATAAAGTATAATGACCTGTTCATAGGTATTGGCGATATTCGTCAAATCCAGGCACATATGAGAATTGACTTCATCGCTGCTAGGGTAGAAAATGTTAATTAAGTGGTAGTCGTTTTAGAATTGCCACGTTAATGATAAGGCTTGATTACTAAAGCATCAGGTTGGGGAAATGATGATCACTTCAAGGGAGTTATCGATGCGCAAATATGTACCGAATTCAAAGCAATCACCTCGTCGTGGATTTACTCTGATTGAGCTGTTGGTGGTGATGGCCATTATCGCTTTGTTGGTTGCTCTCCTCCTGCCTGCTGTTCAGCGTGCTCGTGAAAGTGCACGGCGTACTCAGTGTATCAATAACATTAAACAAATTGCTTTGGCCGCTCATAATTACGAGAGCTCATTTCGCAGTTTCCCGTCCGGCTGGGTTGAAGCAATGCCTGTGGATCCAACAAGTGGCCAGCAAGTGGATGGTCCACAGAATGCTAACGTCGGATTCCCTGAGCCTTTCTTAATTCCAGTGAGTGGGAGCTATACGACTGACGCTAATGGACAACAAACAGCTGACAAAGCAAATCAACAATTTCAACTCTTGGATTGGGAATTGTCTCCTTGGTGGGGTTGGCAGGCACTGATCCTGGCTGAGATGAGTCAGGCTACTGTCAATATCGATTACGATCTCCCTAAATTC
The DNA here is from genome assembly GCA_029259875.1 of Planctomycetaceae bacterium. GTDB lineage: Bacteria > Planctomycetota > Planctomycetia > Planctomycetales > Planctomycetaceae > Gimesia. The sequence continues at coordinate 11,481 of JAJDEK010000211.1, read as the reverse complement.
TCTACGGACAGCAAAGAAGCCAGTACAGTGGCAATTGATAGCTATCTTTGTCCTAGTGCCCCTCTACCGTCGAATCGACCTCGAAATTTGGGATATTCCAATTATCGTGGTGTGGGGGGAGCCCTTACGGGTTATTCAGGTTTGGCTCCTTATAGTGGCAATTTCGCGGGAGGCATGTTCGGTCCTAACAGTGGAACCAAGTTTCGAGATATCCCTGATGGAGAATCCAACACGCTTTTGTTTGGCGAATCGACTTTTGGTTTTTGGGCAGACAGCCATAGCTCACTGGCAGGTAGCGTCATCGCCGCAGATGGATCCTCCTCATTCCATAATGGACAAAACTTTGATGGTTTGCCATATAATGCTTCAGCAGGAGCTCCTTATCATCTCACATTTGGGTCTTGGCATGATGAAGTCATTCACTTTGCCCTAGCCGATGGTTCTGCAAAGTCGATGGCGAAAAATATTGATTTCAATCTTTTCCGTCAGCTATGTATCCGTAATGATGGGGAGCGGATGACTGGCGAATGGTAAAGTTGAGATTGAAGATGATCCTTAAGCACGCTCGAATGGGAAGGCTATGACCTCTTGTACGGTTTGTTTCCCGAGTGCCAGCATCACCAGCCGATCAAAGCCCAGCGCAGTGCCCGCACAAGCGGGTAAACCAGCTTCCATCGCTTGCAGGAGATGGCTTTCCACCGGCAATATGGGTCGATTTTCTTTTGACCGCAATGCCGATTGATGTTTGATACGTGTTCGTAGCTCATTCGGGTCGATCAATTCATGATATCCGTTACAGATTTCAATACCTTGTAAGTAGAGTTCAAATCGTTCTGCGACTTCCAGACCTCCCATTTCACGATCATCACGAATACGAGCCAATGCAGCTTGCTGTGGAGGATAGTCATAGAGGAAAACAGCGCCTAACTGGCAGAGTGCGGGCTCAATCAATTCTACCAGCAATAAGTTCTGCCAGCTCAAACAATCGGTCTGATCAAATCTGGATGGGACTGAAATTTGATGTTGGAGGGCCGCTTGTTGAAATTCCTCCGCTGTTGAATTCAAGGCAGAGAGGCCTGCATATTTTTGAAATACCTCCTCGAAGCTAAAACGTACAAACTGGTCAACAGGGAGTGGTGCTCTTGTGTTCTGTCCAGAAAACGAATCCGTTACTTGATAGATGTGACGGACGAGTGATTCTGCAAACGTCATTTGCTCATGATGCGTCTCCCCCTGCCGATACCATTCCAGCATTGTAAACTCAGGATTGTGCAGTGTGCCTTGTTCGGCCTGTCGAAACGCGCGAGTGATCTGATAAATCTGATCCGCGCCCGCAGTCAATAGCCGCTTCATTGCGAACTCAGGTGAAGTTTGCAAATAACGGATTGCATGTTTTGAATTCGCTTCAGAATGTTCTAATCCCTCGGCGGATTGCCATTCAGTAGTGAAGGGATCGATGTAGGCATCAACTACCGAATCTCGAGAAAGAATTGGCGTTTCTACTTCCCAGTAACCATTCGCTTCAAAGAAGGCACGCACTGCATGCAAGAGTTTACTGCGGTGTTTCAGCGATTCGATTGAAGCTGTGGGGAGGTAGTCAGACGTGTTTATAATGGGCTGATTCATGATCAGGAGAACTATTAAAAAGAAGAGGGTGGAAATTAATTGTTGTTTGCAAACAATTGACAAATGATTTCGATGCGTTTGCGATTGGTTCCCAAGTCAGAATAACCTAAGCGAGAAGCCGATCGAACTTGAATTACATTTTGACGGGAATCAACCAAGAACTCAACATCATCCACAAACCGAAAACAGCGAGAGCGAAACTGGGCATATAGATAGTCTCCCTCTTGTTTGATGATTCGACACCCTTGCTGCTGGCTGAGGATCTCGGATAAGCGTTTTACGGCCTGTGTGCTTGATTCGGAAAAGTGAATTGGTTCAACAAAATGTATTGGAGAATCACATTGCGAACAGACACAGTTCGGAGAATCAGGGCAGGGGCTTAATTGCTGATTCATCACACCCAGGTTAGAAGGGGGATTCGACAGGTAGTTAATAAGAACTATCACGAAATAAGCAGTCAATAAAAAAGAGACGCACCAGAAAAGAATCATCTTTCTAATACGCCTCCTGTTCCATTTTGTTTTCAGATGACTGGTTATTTCTCTTCATCCATTTCAATATCTTGAATCCTGTAATCATCGTCTTCCTCTGACAACGGAGTAGACAGATTACTCTTAGCGCGTGCCGTCTGTAACAATTGCTCTTCTAGAGATTGTAGTTCTTCTTCATCTGATAGCAACTGTTCCGGTTGCTCATAAACTTCATTAGCCTCAGTCAGCGATTCATCTAATGCATCAACCGGTTGGCCTGACTGAACTTCAGAATGTTCTTGTTCATGATTCTCAGGCAAATTCGACTCTGATTCTTCCTTACGGGGAAATAATTTTTTAACTTCACGATAGGCACGTACAAACAATGTCGTTGATGCAATGCTGATTGCCAATGCAGCCCATTTGGTCGCACCGAGTCCATTTGAACCCCAGATAGATTCGGCAAAAATAACAAGTGTGGTCACGACACATACCAGAGTTAAAACACCTTTAAAGATCAAGTCGGTCCGTTGATTTTTCATGGAATGTCGAGCAATTGCCATCCGCGCGGAATAGTTGGCAACATCGCGAAAAGAGTTCATAGCGTCTCGTACTGCATCTTTATCCTGTAAATGTGCGGGAGCTTTTTTCAACGCTTCCAATTTTTCTTCCATCGTTAATTTTTCTGATGTCAGTTTGGATGCCAGAACACCGCTCGCAGAAAGAGTTACTTGATTGTCAGCCCCTGTCTCTGATTCTTCTTTAAGATTCACTTGTGCGGAAGATGATTTTGGGGTTTCCACGGTCGTTGAGTTCGAAGTATCTGAGCTACCGCCGCGGGAGCGTTCAAGTAATTTTTCCATATAGGCAGAAATTGAGTTCGGATCTTCTGCATCATCCAAGTTATAAGAATCTGCCTGGTCTTCGGAATTCTCAGCCTTTTCTTCGAGAGCAGAATTCTGCTCAGTGATGTTTTCTGAAACCGTTGTTGCAGGTTCTTCTTTTTTTGTGAATAAATTAAGCAAGCTTCCTGTTTTTGGCTGTATTTCTTCTGGCGTTGACTCCTCAGAATTCGCCTCTGTTAATTCACTTGTCGAATCGTTCATGAATGACTGTAGCAGGGAGCCCGGTTCGTGTGTGGTCTCTTTTGAAGATTCAGTAGAAAGGTCGGCTTCCTCAACATCGAATGCAGGTACATCCTCAACTTCAGAATCAGTATTGGCTTCTAAATCACAATTCACTGGATTCAACCCGATCTCAGCAATCAATTGTTCCCGCTCATCCAATTGTTGTTCTCGGATCTGAATGATTCGCTCACGATCTTCTAATTCTCCCTGATTCTTTTGAATTTGTAAGTGTTGTGATTCCAGATTATCTCTTTGTCGACTGATCTCTTCGCGATCAATCAGCAGTTGATCATGATCCAGAGATAACTTGTCTTTCTCTCTGGTCAATTCATCAAGTATATCCTGTTGTTCTGCATCCGTTTGTTTTTGCTCGGGTAATTCTTGTTCGTGGATATTCAGTTGTTCTTCATGGATTTTCAGGTCTTCCTGCTGTTGGTCCAATTCCACTTTCAGGCGATCCAGTGCTTCACATACTTCAGTCAAATCTTCTTGATCAGCTGTCTCTGGCTTCTGCTCAGTGTTTAGCTCCTCCACTTGCAGCTCTCTGGCCGTCAGTTCTTCTTCGCGTGTAGCAAGTGCTTGCTCATGTTTTTCGAGTAGCTCACGATCTGCCTCCAACTCTGCACGACCTCGTTCAAGCTCCTCTTTTTCGGCAACATTGGATGACTGATCAGTCTGTGATTTCGCCTGTTGTTCGTTTAATTCCTCGTGTAACGTTTCCAACTCTAGTTCGTGTGTGGCAAGTGCTTGCTCACGTTCTTCGAGCTTTTCGCGATCTGCTTCCAGCTCCGTACGACTTCGGTCATGTTCCTCTTGCTTAGCGATATTGGAAGGCTCATCAGTCTGTGATTTCGTCTGTTGTTCGTTTAATTCCTCGCGTAACGTTTCCAACTCTAGTTCGCGTGTGGCAAGTGTTTGCTCACGTTCTTCGAGCTTTTCACGATCTGCTTCCAGCTCCGTACGACTTCGGTCATGTTCCTCTTGCTCAGCGATATTGGAGGGTTCGTCAGTCTGTGATTTCGTCTGTTGTTCGTTTAGTTCCTCGCGTAACGTTTCCAATTCTAGTTCGTGTGTGGTAAGTGCTTGCTCACGTTCTTCGAGCTTTTCGCGATCTGCCTTCAGTAGTGTATGACCTTGATCAAGCTCTTCTTGATCGATATTTTGAGTAGATTGTTCTGCCTGGACGGTAGACTGCTGCTCGTCCAGCTCTTGTTCCCTGGTTGCTAGTTGCTCATCGCGCGCTGAAAGTGCTTGTTCGCGTTCTTCCAATGCTTGTTTCTGCAGGTTTAACTCTGTTTGGTCTTGCTCTAAAGTGCTGCGAGAATTTTCCGATTCGGTTTTTTCTTTTTCGAAAGTACTCTGTTGTTCTTCGAGTTGAGAAATTTGAGCGGCATACTCTTCACGCTGTAATTCAATCGCTTGTTGCTCTTTTTCCAGATCGGCCGATTTTGTATTCAGCTTTTCTTGCAGTTCGTCGAGTATACTCTGTTGTTCTGCTAGCTTATCCTGTCTCTCAGAGATTTCAGATTCCAGTTCGATCATAGTGGAATTCTTTTGATCGAAGTCTGTTCTTAGCTCTTCGACTTCTTGTTGCCGTTGAGTTAATTCCTCAGTTTGACTTTGTAATTGAGACTGTTGTTCCGCCAACTGCTGGCGCGCTGTTTCCAGTTCCGTCTGGTCTTTTTGCAACTGTTCCCTGTGTTGTTGCAGCTCTTGCTGTAAGTCTTCCTGGTCTGCCCTGGATTCTAAGTTTGTTTCAAGAGTTCGTTCTTCTTCTGCAAGAGCAGACTGCTGATCCCGCAGTGAATTTTCTTTTGAATCTAGATCTTCGTACCAAGACTCCAGGCGATTGCGTTCCTGGTTCAATTCACGTTCATAGTCGATTAATGTTTGTTCCGATAATGAAACTGCAGATTGACATTCTTGATATTCAGCCTTAAGTACTTCCAGAAATGCACGTTCGGTGTCTTGTTCCTTCTGTCCGTTTTCCTGCCGTTCTTCTAGGTCGAGCCATCCATGAAACAAATCCCGTTGTTGCTCTACCAGTGTATCCTGTTCGTGTTTGCGAGACTCTTCGAGTTGAATTAGCTGGTGTCTGTGTGCTCTCACTTCATTTTGTCGAATGAGAAGCTGTTCCTGTTCGTAAGAAACTTCTTGCTGAAGCAAACCTAACTGATTCAGCTTCTGGTCTAGTTCGAGAATCGCGTCATCAAAGGTGCGTTGAGTGTTTTGTGATTCTTGAACGTTACTCTGCTCGATTGTCGGAGTGTTTTTTATTGTTGGATCAAGTTGGAAACGCTGCTGCAATTTGGCTAGTTCTGCTTCTTGTAATTGCATTTCCCGTTGTAGCTCGACCTGCTCCGTTTCGATTAATGTCAGCATTTTCTGACGGTCTTCGAGTATTTGCTGATAATTTGCCACTGCCTGCAATTCGTCAGGGATCTCAATATGCTTATCTGTTACCTCGGTATGACTTTGTTGAGGTTGATCAGGCTTTATTGCTACTGCAACTTCCGTAATAGAATCCACCATGATACCTACGGGGCCCAGAAAAAATTTCATTCCTGGTGTTAATTCAATTTGCCGGACCGGCCGATCATTGACCCAGATACGAGGGTCGACCGCTTGAACTGTAGCCTCGTTTTCACCGACAACTATGATGCAATGTACTTCTGCGATTCCTGGAACTTCTATCCGGATCGGACAATCTGGTGAAGACCCGACTTTATACTCTCCTGTCGTTAATTCGACAGGAGCTATTTCGTGTGTCAAAGGCAGCAGAGAAACCTGGAGTCGAAACTCACCGGAATTCTGCGTGGCCTCTGAGTGAGGGGATGATGTGGTTAACATCCTGATACTCCCAAAATCGCGCTAATGAATTTTAATTCAGTGGTAAAATGTCTGTCTGACCAAAAACGATGCGATGTCAAAGTTGATGATTCCGGAAATCAACATACGATTTCCTACCTGCATATAGCTTTGAAAAAGGCACTGGTCAAACTATTGCTCTTGCAGGTGAGGAGGGTTTTCTCTTAAAAAAAAAGTTTTGGTTACTGATCGGGGAAATAGTGATTGTATTGATTAAAAGCCTGTTGTTTTTACTCGTTTTTAGTCAATTTCAGACAAAAATGATCTGGGAAACCCTCCAGAAAAGGGAGCCCAATGACATTAGCAGCCGGGATGTCTATAATACAAAAGGTCTATTTTGTTCAATGATCTGGTCAATTTACTCTCAACCTCAGGCTGACCTGCCTCGAAAATGGTACTGATTTTATGTCTCGCTGGCTGAAAATTCCGTCGAAACAAAAACGTCGTGAAGAGGATGTTCCCGAGCCGTATGAAATCGTTTGTGTCTGCGGAGTGTGTCTGTCAGGCTATCGGCGAAAAACTCCTTATCGTCACGCCTGCCAACAATGCGATGAGATGTATTTCATTCTCCCGCGAAATAACTACCCTGCGCCGAAAGCCAAAAAAAAGAAGAAGCAGCTTCCTACACAAAAACAGATCTCTGAATACATTCTGAATACTTCATTTGTGACGCGGATTCGAGAAAAAAGTAAGCAAAAGAAAGCATCCCGAAAACCCCAGGAGGCAGTATCCGAAACAACTCCCAAACCCAAAGTTTCGCCGTTTGAGTTACCTGCTCCTCGCACCAGACTGATCACTCCTTTCAGGGCCATTCTAGGGGGCATCGTGCTGATAATTGGTCTCACAGGATATGGAATCATACATAGTCGCAATTTGGAGCGGGCAACCGATACACTCAAAACAGCAACAAAGGCCGGCGAGTCTTTTTTAAAACAGGGTGATTTAATAGCCGCTAATGCCGCTTATCTGGAAGCGTTCGAAGCACTCGAAACCTTGGGACACACCGACCAGAGTGCCAACGAAATTCGTCAAACATCCCGCGAACTACAATCGATTAATTCTCAAGCCGTTTCACCCGTGTTTGAAATTGCAGAGGAAGCGGTATCCCATATCAAGCAAAGTGACGTCAATAGCTGGGCATCTCTATTCGATGTGCGTTATGCAGAAACTTGGATGATCTTTGAGACCACTCTGACTCCAGTTGCTGTCGAAAATGAAACAGAACCTCTCCGCTTTCGTCTCAATTTACCAATCATTCTGGACGAGTATCGGCTCAATTTGGAACTGACCGCGCCGAGTTTCACTGAGTATCTTAAGCAGCATCCTGGTCAGTCGCTCATTTTCGCTGCCCAAATCGAAAGTTTCCAACAGGGGCCCAAACAGCCTGGAACTGGCATCATTTTACTCGATGGCAAGACGGCTTTCCTATGGTCGCACCTGAAACTGTATGAACAGCTTGGAATTCAATTTGATGAATTCCATAATCGCAACCAAATTGAAAATATTCTCAAGCAACAAACGCAATATCTAGGGCTGTCGAAATGAAAAAACAGAATCAAAACTGGATGTTGCTGCTCTCGTTGATGGCGTTGATTCTCTGTCAGAATGTCGCTTTTGCGGCTGATCGGAGTATTCAACACTTTGTTAGTCAGCGTGAACAATGGAAGAAGTTCATAGGTGTACCACAAACATTAGAGGGGCGGCTTTCTACTTTCAGTTCAAAATCGCTTCGTTTCCGAAATTGTCCGATCCCGTTTTATTTTGTAAGTAAAGTTCCCAAGCTGGATTCGAGCTTCAAAAATATAGAAGTCACGGGAGAATTGGCACGTGAAAACGGACGTTTGCAGTTTAAAGTCAAGTCACTAAAAAAAATGCCTGCCGATAATGAATATTTTATAACGGAAGAAACCAAAATTGACCGTTCAAAGCCGCGGGAATGGTATTCTCTGGCCGACTGGGCCAAACGGCGCGCCAATTTTTACAGTGATAAGGAACTAACACAAAAAGCACTCTCTGCTTATAAAATGGGAATCAATACCGAATACCGCCAACTCATAGTCAAACAACCAGAGTCGCTCTTGAAGCTGGCTGACCGTGCGCAACAATATCAACTCGATCCGCTTTTGTATGATGCGCTTAGGCATGAAGCGCTAGTACTTGAGTGGCAAAAAATACGGAAGCTAAAAGACGCTGATCATGGTCCGTTACTCGCTCGTATTCTGAAATATTTTCCGACTGCTAAAACTCCCCAAAAAAAGGATCTTTCCGACGAAAGAAAACAGTACTTGGATAATCAAGTTGAGGTCTTTCAGAAAGCAGATCAGCAGAAACGGATACGCCTGGCTCGCTGGTTCTATTCCCAGTTAGTTTTGGAAGGTATTCTTAAAAATTTGGATGAAGGGGGAGGGAATGGTTTTGAAATAGCAGAACAAATCGCAAAACAATTGCCAGAGCGCACTGAACTGGTTACTCAATACCAAAATAAACAACTCGATTTTGATTTCAATCGGATCGACGAGTTACCCCGCCAATATGTGCTGGATCTCTCACAGGAATTCCAGAGACGGAAAAATAAACTAAAAGCAAAGCAAACGTTAACAAATTGGATTGATGGTCGTCGGAAAAAACTGGATGTCGCGGATGCAGACGGACGCGTTCGCCTGGCCCGCGATATGGTTGACCTAACCAATAACAAAGAGGGGGCAACGAAAATTCTGTTGGAAGCGTGGGAGTTAAACCCCAAATCTGCAGATGCAGCCACTTTACTAGGTCGTCTTGGGTTTATGTTACAAGATAAGAAATGGCTGAATCCAAAAGAGGTCATCGAATTTCGAAACGATCCGATTCGAAAAGCAATTCGAAACGGGACTGTTATTGTGGGCATGAATCGTGATCAAGTAAAAAAAGTATTGGGTGCGCCCAACCAAATCGGCCGTAGTTTTTCCGGAGGAGAAATCAACGAATTGTGGATTTACGGTGAAACAGGTAGACAGGATTTAATCATTTCGTTGGCGCGAAAAAAACGTGCACAGGAATTCAAAGTCATTCGGATCAAGAACGCGCGGGTGTCTCAGGAATCGATCAAAGAATCAGCAGAACCTGCTGAGTAACAGGATGCTTACTCAGTTAGCCTTCATCCACGCAATTCAAATGAACTTCGGTTCATAATCTGAGGATTGGCTCAATCAACATTGTAAGAATTACGGTCAGTCATTATGGTTTATCTGCGCAGAATCTGACTGTTGGATTTAACTTAGTATATCTAAGTGAGTGAATTTGCTGATCGGATTCATGGCCGAATCGATGACCCCTCTACAAGGATTGTACCGCGGTGACGGAACTGGAATTGACTCCTAATAAAGAACTCCCTCCCCTGTATCATGATTCCTCGTTCTGGGGCATGACAGTCACACAATTCTGGGGAGCATTTAACGACAATCTCTATAAACAACTTGTGTTGTTAGTTTGTGCGCAACAGGTTTTGCTGGACCAAACGAATGATAAGCAACCTATTGCTTTAGCGGTGTTTGCGCTGCCATTCGTGTTTTTCTCCGGATTAGCTGGCTGGTTCTCCGACAGAAACAGCAAACGTACGATTATCGTTGCCTGCAAAGTGGCTGAAATTGTGATCGCCTTGTTGGCGATGGCGGCATTTTTTACGGGCCAATTATTTCCACTACTTGTGGTGCTTGGATTATTGAGCACGCAAAGCGCCGTTTTCGGACCGGCGAAATATGGCATTCTACCCGAAATGCTCCGCGATGATGATTTACCACAGGCGAACGGCATAATTCAAATGACAACGTTTGTTGCCATTATTTTTGGAATGGCAACAGCTGGTTTTGTGAAACAGGCCTTTCCGGGGGAGCTCTGGAAAACCAGCTACTTTTGTATTGGAATTGCAGTCATTGGAACCATTGCCTCGTTATGGGTGCGCAGAACACCTGTAGCACAGCCGGGGCTGTCGTTTCGCTGGTCGACGCTGGGGATTGATTCTGAAACAAGAACACTACTTCTGACAGACCGCCGTTTGCTTAATGTGCTGCTCGTTTCTTCTGTGTTCTGGTTTGTGGGAGGAATTATTCAGCCCTTAGTGAATATTTTTGGTATCGGGCAACTGCATTTAAGCGAAAGCCGCACCAGTTTGATGGCGGCTTGTATGGGGGTCGGCATCTCGTTCGGCTGTATTTTGGCGGGTCGCATCTCACGCAAACGTGTGAACTTTACATTGGTCACGATCGGTGCGTGGGGTATTGTGATTTCCTTGCTTGCCATGTTTGGCTTTGGCTGGTGGGGATCTGCTGAGAGTTTGGAAAGTCTAAAAGAGACCGAGACCTCTCTCTGGAATTCGTTTATTCCCCAAAGCGCGATCGAATGGGCCGCTCGCCTGGTTCTCACAATGCTGGGATTTTTTGCTGGATTATTTGTGGTTCCGCTTCAGGTCGAATTGCAAACCAGACCACCCAAGTCACAAAAGGGGCGGATGATCGGCGCGATGAATTTGATCAATTGGATTGGCATCGTGATTTCCGCTTTGTTCTTCCAAATTTTTACAGTCATCTGCAACCAGTATCATTGGCCAATGAGTCAAGTATTTCTGGCACTGGCGCTGGTCATTCTGCCTATCGCGCTGTTTTATCACCCCAAAGATGAAGCATTAGCGCACGAGAGCCCTTGAAGTTTTAAACTTTTGCTTGACCGTCGTCTGAGATCGAACAGAATGGATATAGAGTTAAACAACCAGTTCCATTGAAATAGAGTATAGAGCAACAATGAGCAGAGAATTCAATTTTAATCCCACTGACGTCGACACGATAATAGAGGAGTCCTGGCGACACCTAAAAGAGGCGGCAGAGAGCGAGACGCATCCCTGGCGATTAGGGAATCTGGCGACTGTATCAGAGAGTCGGCCACGAATACGCTCTGTTGTGTTGCGAGACGTACAGACGGAATCAAGGGAATTGATTTGTTATACCGATCAACGGTCTGACAAGATTAACGAAATCAAAGCGTCTCCCTGGGTCGAGTGGATGGCATACGATTCGGTGACGCGCGTGCAAATTCGGTTAAGAGGTGTCGCCTCGATTCATATCAACGATGCATACTCCGAACAACATTGGCGAGAGAGCAGCCCTGAGCACCGTCGCGGGTATATTACAGTTTCCGTACCTGGAACTAAAGCGGAAAGTGCTGTTCCCAATCTTCCCGATTATCTATTCGATAGATTGCCGAACGATGAAGAAACGCAATTGGGATATGAAAATTTTGCCGTGGTCGTATGCCGAATCGAACATCTTGATTGGTTACAATTAAGACGCAACGGCCATCTCGCGGCACAGTTTCTATGGACCGACAAATGGGACGGTCATTGGAAGTATGCTTGAACGCTA
>JAJDEK010000022.1 GCA_029259875.1 Planctomycetaceae bacterium | reverse complement strand
CTACTTATTCCTGAAATGCTCACCTGAATGAGCATGGAGAACCGGTCACGATTCCCAATCAGGAAGGAGAATTATCTACGCCCTCAGTTGCTATGTTTGATGGTGCTGAAGTGATTGTTGGAACCGAAGCACTCCGACATGCGATCGTCAATCCACTAAATGTCGTACAACATGCGAAACGATTTCTTGGAAAACCTGACTTTCAATGGGAGATTGATGGTCGCTATTTTACGCCAAAAGATGTTTCTGCCTTTATATTAAAAAAGCTGCTTGCGGCGGCGAGAGAACGCATCGGTCCTGTCGAATCGGCAGTGATTACCGTACCCGCACAATTCAGTGATGTGCAGCGCCAAGAAACAATTAACGCAGCCTTGCAAGCAGGATTAAAACAAGTTGATCTAATTAACGAACCAGTGGCAGCCGCTTTGTGCTACGTTCTGGGAACTGAAGGGATGTGGTTCGCAGAGCTTGCTGAAGCACAGCGGATTCTTGTTTACGATTTGGGAGGCGGTACGTTTGATCTCTCTTTGGTAAAATACCAAAAGGATGAAGTAAATGTTATTGCCAGCGGCGGTGATTTAAAATTAGGTGGAATTGACTGGAACAGCAAATTACAGACAACAATCGCTGAACAATTCGTGAATGAATTTGGAGTTAATCCCTGTAGCGATCCTGAAAGTCTTCAGTACTTGGCGAATGAAGTCGAACAGGCAAAACGAAGCCTCACCGTCAGACCCAAAACAACTCTGGCTTGTCAGGTCGGGTCGAAGCGGAAAACATATCAGATAACCCAGTCACAATTTGAACAACTCACCAAAGAATTAGTTGATCAGACAACAGGTATTACAAAAGCACTGCTCAAAGATAATGCGATGGGGTGGGCTCATGTCGATGTGGTACTGACCACCGGTGGCTCATCACGTATGCCTATGATTCGTGATGCGTTAAAAAAATCAAGTGGAACAACCCGTAACCTCTCGCTGCCTCCAGATCAATCTATCGCTCATGGCGCGGCCTATTATGCGGGAATGTTGTTGAGCAATCGCGAATATGCCGAGTCTTTTCTGACGACAGAGGCTGCCAGTCGTCTAGCAAAAATCAAACAACACAGTGTGAATGCCCGCTCGTTAGGTTTTCTTGTACGAGATCAGCAGGGACAGCAACGCATCCCTCATTATCTCATCCCTGCAAATACTAAGCTACCTGCATCAGTGAAGCATACTTATGGGACGGTATCGGCAAACCAGCGACGGGTTCATTTAAAATTAATTGAAAGTGGCGCCTCTCAAGATGAACCCTTTGTTGTATTGGGAAATTGTGTAATTGAAGGTTTACCTGCTGATTTACCCGTCGACTCCAAGATCGAAGTATTAATGGAATACGATGCGGAAGCCCGCGTTCATGTTTCTGCCAGGGATCTTGCCAGTGGGAAAGCAGCAGAGATTGAAATTACACGTGAACAGAACATAGTACAGACAACACCAGAAAACAGTCAGCAAATTTCAGGGTCTCAAGCCGACGAGGATCCTGCTCAAGATAAAGTGCTGAAAGGAATTCTGGATCAAGCTGAACCGGTGGTAAAACGGACTGCGAAGAAAAAAGAGCTACCAGAAAAGCAAGTTGGTTCCAGAAAGAAGCAACAGGTAGCTCGTGGGCTGGATAGTTCTGAGCGTCCAGTTGCTTTATGTAATCAATGTGGTGAACCTCAACAGGGATCGCCAGGATCCAGTTGTTCGACTCCCGAAAAACATTCTAAAGGTTTGAAATCTTCGCGAACTTCTCCTCCTCAAAAAAAGAAAAAGAATAGGAAACAGGTTGGAAAAGCGGAACAACAGAATATGTCCCCAATAACCCAGAAACGACAAATGTCATCAAAACGGTCAAATGCGACCCAATCAAAATCTAAAGAGCAAAAGAAATCAAAACCAAACGGTCAATTGGATGCGGCTGAGAGCGAATTTTGGGATCTACTAGATGATGCTTAGCGTATGTTTCACTCCTGAGATGAATTAGAGATGATTTCTCTGCAGTAGATTAGGATTTAAAGATTAGATGAAAATTGAACGGATTGAATTATTTCATGTTGCCATGCCTCTTATCTATCCTTGGAGAACTGCGTATGGCGAAGATGCTGCCATCCACTCTGTTTTGTGTCGTATGATCAGTGGATCAGTCGAAGGCTGGGGAGAAAGCACACCTCTGGCCGCTCCTTGTTATAGCCCGGAATGGGCAGGTGGCGTTTTTCATACGGTTTCTGAATGGTTGGCACCTGCAGTGATTGGTCAAGAGATCGATAGTGGCGAAGCATTGCAGGGAATAATGTCTCTCTATAAGGGAAACCCATTTGCCAAAGCGGCTTTAGATAATGCCTGGTGGAGTTTGCACAGTCGAATGACTGATGTCCCATTACATATTGCTTTAGGGGCGACCAGAAATGAAGTCCCGGTAGGAGCTGATTTCGGAGTGATGGACCATCTGGATGATTTAGTCGAAGCTGTGGGAACTGCTGTAGCACAAAACTTTCCGCGGATTAAACTTAAGTTTCGTCCCGGATGGGATATTCCCATGCTCAAAGCGGTTCGCTCTTCGTTTCCTAATGAAACGTTTCACATCGATTGCAATAGTGGATATCGGATTGAAGATACCGCATTATTTCAAACGATCGACGAGTTTGAATTAGCGATGATTGAGCAACCATTACAGAACGATGATCTAACGGATCATGCACAATTGCAGCAATTGATCAAAACTCCTGTTTGTCTGGACGAAAGCATTACTCACCCTTATCGTGCTCAACAGGCAGTAAATTTGAAAAGTTGCCGTTATGTCAATGTTAAGCCGGGACGCGTTGGAGGGCTTACGAATGCGGTGAAAATCCATGATTTGTGTCAAGAAGCAGATATTCCCTGTTGGGTAGGCGGAATGCTAGAAAGTGCAACTGGCGCCTCCCATTGTACTGCATTGGCGATGTTGGATAATTTCACTTATCCCGCAGACATATTTCCCAGTGAAAAATATTACCATGAAGAGCTTGCCGAATTTCCATTGAGGTTGTCAAACATGGATGGAGGAATTCCCAGCGTCAAAGCGTTTGAACAATTGCCTGATCCCGATTTAAATCGATTAGAGTCCCTGACAATTCAACGGAAAGTCATCAAACCCTAGGGGCCAATTCTTGGCAAGAATGAACGGGTTCAATTGTTTAGAAGATTCCGTTAACGGTGAGAAATACAGGTGTGTGAAGCATATGAAGTCAGAATTAAGTAAAAAATTTCAATAATTTAGTTTTATTGGGGAATAACAAGGTGTTTTTCAGCATCTTTACTACATAGAGAGTTAGGTTATGTCTTTGCAGAACCATAATACCTCAGAAGAACTTGCCCTGTTGGTGGATCAATACTACCAGCTGCTCTTCCGATATGCGTATCGCTTATCGGGTGACAGAGCAGATGCAGAAGACCTTACCCAACAGACCTACTTGGTAGCTCAGAAAAAACTATCTCAACTTCGCGATATGAGTTTAGCCCGCGCTTGGCTTTGCACAATTTTGCGAAATTTATTTTTGAAAAAAATTACAAAGAAGATCACCCCTGTAGCCCTCAGTCAGACTTTTGACCTCGTCTCTGAGGAAAAGATGATGCCTGAATTGACTTCACGGGAGTTACAGTGTGCTCTTAATGACCTGCCAGAAGATTTTCGAGTTCCATTGTTGATGTTTTATTTTGAAGAACAAACTTACAAGGAAATTTCCACTGAATTATCGATTCCCATTGGAACTGTTATGAGCCGTCTGGCGAGGGCAAAATTATTTTTACAAGGGCGTTTTTCATCGCTTTCGAAAGAAGAGACAACAATCCATTCGTAGTATTTTGAGGTTTTCTTCTTACGCGTTTATATGGACCGATCATGAATTTTTCAGAGCCATCCAAATCATCAGGTCATTCTATGTCAGAGCATTCTGACTCAGGAGGACATTCCGGCGATGCGGTTTTTCATGATCAACTCAAGTCCGTGCTTTTTGACGTTGAAATTCCTGATGGGCTAAAGGATTCTGTTCTGGCTTCACTCAGTCAATCTAGTGAAAATGTTTTAATCAGCGACCAGCCTGTTAGTTTGGCACAAAAATCGTTTCTTAAAAAGCCAGGTACACTTGCTGGACTTTCAGCTTGTTTGGTCTTTGCTGCGATGCTGGTTTATTTCCTTGTTGCACAAGGGCCGGTCATTCCTTTATCTGAGTTCAGTCCAGAGTTAAATCTGGATCGTCGTTTTTTATCTGAATTTGATAAGAGCTTTTCTGAACGTCTGCCTGCTCAAGGAGGTTGGCGTTTCAAAGGCCGTTTAAACTTTGCCCCCAATTCTTATGGCGTTTCTGTAAATCCATCACCGGCTCATGATACCAAATCATCGGTCCATGATACTGTGGTTCGTTTTTTTACACTTAATACAGGAAAAGCCCAGCCTGTTTATGGGGCCATATTGCAGGTGCCTGCCAGGCGAGTTGCTCCGTTACCTTCGCATACTTATTTTGATGCTGGAAATGTTGAGTATTCTCAGTTCAAAAAAGAGAATTATGCGACAGTAAAGTGGATAGAAGACGATCAGGTTTATATCTGCATTGTTTTTGGCGGAGCCCGTGAACTGGAAGCCTTGGGACGCGCTTTAAAAGCCGCTTCTGCTTGATATTTTCCTCTGAACCAGCTCTACTAATGTAAAGAAACATTTCTTACTTGTGGTTGGTTTCATTTTAAAGGGGCTATCATGCATCTTCTGCTTCGGTTTTGTCTAGTGATCGTGGGACTGTTTGTTTTGATGAATACTCCCTGTCTTGCTGCGAGTTTTGTTTATATTTCTCTGGGCGGAGAAAAGAAAATCGCTGTCTATAAACTAGATGAAGCGGATGGCGCTTTAACTCATATTGAAGATGTGAAATTAAAAGGCGCTCCGGGTTGTTTAGAAGTAGATCCTGAAAAGAAGTTTTTGTTTGCCTCAGTCAGATCAGTGAAACAATTTAATAGTTATTCCATCAATCCCCAGAGTGGAAAACTCAAGAAAATCTCGTCAGTACCTGCAGGCGGGAATGCCGCCTATATTGCAACAGATAGAAAGGGAGACTATCTGTTTTCTGCTTATTATGGCGAAGGAAAAGTCGCCGTTCATCGATTGTCTAAAAACGGTGAGATCTCTACTGAAATTCTGCAAACGATTCCAACTGACAAAAAAGCTCATGCGATTTTACCAGACCAATCAAATCAATTTGTTTTCGTCCCTCACACTGGTCCTAATGCCATCTATCAATTTATATTGAATGAAAAGACTGGTATGTTGAAGGCGAATGAAAAACCACTGGTCCAAGCAGCAGCAGGTTTAGAGCCACGGCATCTTGCTGTCTCAAAAGATAACCGATTTATCTATTTTGATAATGAAAAGGGAAGCTCTGTAACCGCCTATAAGCAAGATTCTAAAACAGGGACGCTGACTCCCTTTCAAACCATTTCTACACTGCCGAAAGGATATGAGGGGAGAAACACTTGTGCTGATATTGAACTTTCACCTTCAGGCAAATACTTGTATGCATCCAATCGAGGTCATAACAGTATTGCCTGTTATGAAGTGGATTTGAAATCAGGGCGATTGAAATCTTTGGGCCAGGAACCAACTGAAGATACCCCTCGTTCGTTTAATATTGATCCGTCTGGTAGATATCTCTATGCCGCTGGCCAAAAGAATGGAAAGCTTGCCGCTTATCGAATTTCTCCCAAAACAGGAAAATTGGAACGGTTTGCAACATATGATGTGGGAAAATCTCCTTCTTGGGTTGAGATAGTAAAAGTTCCCTAGACCGCAGTTTCTTGAAAGAAATAGTCACTTATTTGCTATTTTAATTGAAATTGCTCAGATCGTTTGATTTTTGAACCGATGAATCATGAGTAACGTATCCTACTCATAGGCAAAGTCTGCGCAGTGCTATTTGTTCTACTTTGTCATCGTCTTATAAAATCAATCTTATGAAGAGAGAGGCTAACGATGCGCTCTTCTGTCTTTTTTCTAATGATCATGTCTTTGTTTTTTCTGACGATGCCAATTTTTGGCCAGGAGCAGAAATCTCTTTCTGATTTTCAGGAGAAGAAAAATAAGCAGCTTACGATTTCAGAAAAATCAACTGCTAATTCTTCCAGAACTGGTCCTAAGAAAGTGGATCAGCGGATGACAGCGAGTCAAAAGTTGATTCATCAGAGAGCACTTGCTCGTGCAGAACAACGCCTTCGGCGAATTAATACACGCAAGGCCATGGGCATTTCGCTGAGCCGGCCTAACGTTAGCAATAGCCTATTTCCCTCGACTGTAGAAGTGATGCAACCCGCTCCTAATTTTTTCTACAATCCGGATCGTTTCTTTTACGGCTATTGGTATGGACCATAAAGCGGTTGGAAGTTAATCGAGGTTTCTGCCTATCTCAACTTTGTCTTTACAGAGATGGAGCAAGTGTGTTTCGATCTTAAAGTAATTCTTGAAGTGGAGTAATCAATTAACTCTTTGGTGGGAGTGATTGCGCAAACTTGATAGCCTGATTGACCCAATGTTTCAGGTC
>JAJDEK010000210.1 GCA_029259875.1 Planctomycetaceae bacterium | reverse complement strand
CTCTATAGTCCTCATCCCGGTTGGTCTGAACAGAATCCGGAAGATTGGTGGCAGGCTACGATCAAAAGTGTTCGCAAAGTTTTGAAAGCAGGTAAAATCAAGCCTGCGGATGTCAAAGGCATTGGACTAAGCGGACAGATGCATGGAAGTGTTTTCCTCAATAAAAAACACGAAGTCATCAGGCCTGCCTTGCTGTGGAATGATCAGCGGACCGCTGCAGAATGTGCTGAAATTGAGCAGCGTGCCGGTGGTCGAAAAAAACTGATCAAAATGGTAGCAAATCCTGCGTTGACTGGTTTTACAGCACCTAAGATCCTTTGGCTTCGCAACCACGAAAAGAAAAACTTTGATAAAACCGTTCAGGTCTTATTGCCAAAAGACTATGTTCGATTTCGATTGACGGGAGAATTTGCAACCGAAGTTAGCGACGCCTCTGGAACATTACTACTGAATGTCAAACAACGTAAATGGAGCCGTCCACTGCTGAGCAAATTGGAATTGGATGAGTCCCTGTTCCCTGAAGTTTATGAATCAGAGGATGTCAGTGGCCATTTAACCGAAGACGCAGCTCGATTGTTGGGCCTTGCCAAAGGCGTAGCCGTTGTGGGAGGCGGCGGTGATCAGGCCGCCGGTGCTGTTGGAAATGGTATTGTGAAAAAAGGTGCGATTTCAGCGACCATGGGAACGAGTGGCGTTGTGTTTGCGCATAGTGATGAAGTGCAGATTGATCCCGAAGGTCGGGTACATACTTTCTGTCATGCTGTACGTAACAAGTGGCATGTGATGGGAGTTGTCCTCTCTGCGGGAGGTAGTTTGCAATGGTATCGAAATCAGCTCTGCGAACAACAAGTCGCTACTGCGAAACGAAAGAAGATCGACCCCTATCAACTTATTACAGAGCAAGCAGCCGAGGCTCCTGCCGGAAGTGAAGGCTTGTTTTTCTTGCCTTATCTGACTGGAGAACGGACTCCACACGCTGATCCCGATGCACGCGCTGCCTGGATTGGATTAAGCTTACGGCATGGACGCCCTCATTTGAGCCGCGCAGTGATTGAGGGAGCGACTTATGCCATGCGGGACTCTCTGGAAATCATTCGGGAACTAAATATCCCTGTGAAGGAGATTCGACTCTCAGGTGGAGGGGCGAGGAGTAAGTTCTGGCGTCAAGCACAGGCAGATATTTATGGTCGAAAAGTTGTGACGATCAATGCGGAAGAAGGTCCTGCCTACGGTGTGGCGTTGCTGGCTGCTGCTGGGACAGGAGCTTATAAGGATGTGGTCGAAGCCTGCTCAGCCACAATTCGTGTTGTCGAGAGTACGAACGTAAATCCAAAAGCCAAAAAAGTATACAACCACGCTTACCCGCTATTTCGTAAGCTCTATACATCGCTCAAAGGTGATTTTCAGGGCATCAAGGGACTATTAGACTAGAGGAGTGTTCACTTCCTCTTGTCATCTTTGATGAAAAAAATACAATGCGATATCGTTCTGAGGTCAGAATAGGAACAATACGATTCAAAACAATTATAGGTCGTGTTAATTGTACAAAAGAGAATAAACAGTTAATTTAGGGGGAGTGTAGACACACACTTTATTCCGTGTAGTGTCTGTTGTATTTGGTCAATCCCGTTGAACGTGAAAGAGTTCCTCGAAGTCTCACTCACAGGATGCCGAAATAAACTCATTATAGCCCCTTTGAACCTTTTCAGTTCAAATTTGGACTGAATGGTAAAAAATAGCAGCTTAGTCTCTAATCTACTTCATTTGCCTGAAGACAGTTTTGGAAAGATATAGTATAGTCACTGTATTTCAGTCGATTTGTATTGATCATCATTTTCTGAAAACAGGCAAAATTTTGATTATTTGGGCTTTGACTTGTATTGATAAAGAGTAGGACAGTCTCTTCAGATGACCAAACCTGAGCAAAATAATAGTGGATCCACTCAAGGCCCTTTTTGTGTCTGGTCCGGGATTGGAATCACTAATTTCATCAAGCTAATGAGGCTGCGTCCCACCATTCGGCCTTCCGGTTTGTTTCGTTTGATTACTTCGGCGTTGTTTAGTATTCCGAATTCCTGTTCTAGTGTGCTGGAAGATCTGATCTTCAGCCGCAAAGTCAATCGGACGAAATTAGAGCCACCGGTATTCATCATTGGGCATTGGCGAAGTGGCACGACTTTGCTCCACAATCTGATGTCGATGGATAAACAGTTCATTTATCCTAATATGGGAGCAATGCTTTTTCCTTCTCAGTTTTTGTTAACAGAACCTGTGCTCAAGCATGTGGTGAAACATTTGTTACCAAAACAGCGACCTATGGACAATATGCCGGTTAACTGGGATTTGCCACAGGAAGATGAAACTTCAATATTGCTACTGCATTTGATGTCACCTTACTTGGCCATTGGTTTCAGTGATCAACCTGAAGTTTATGATCGATTTTATGAATTAGATCAACTAACTCCCAAAGAAGAAGCAACTTGGAAAAGCACTTTTTTGTACTTCTTGAAGAAGCTGGCTTATAAAGCAGGAGACGCAAATAAGCACATCTTATTGAAGTCACCAACGCATACATTCCGGATACCGTTTCTGCTCAAGATGTTTCCCGATGCTCGTTTCGTTTACATTTATCGGGATCCATACAAGGTCTATAACTCAACCTTGCATCTACGTCGTACCATGTTTGGCGATAATGGTTTTGCTCCTCTCAAGATGGAAAAATTAGAAGAGGATATGGCCGATATTTATCTCAATCACTTGGATGTATATGATCGAGATCGAAAAACAGTGCCAGAAGGTCAATTACATGAGGTTCGCTTTGAAGAACTTGAAGCAGATCCAGTTGGTGAATTGAGAAAAGTTTACGAGCGTTTGAATCTTTCCGGCTTTGATGACTTAGAAAAGAATATGCAGCCTTATTTGAAAGATCAAAAATCGTATAAGAAAAACAAATACGAAATGGATGCAGCCCAGGAAAAGAAAATATACGAGCGTTGGCAAAAAGCGTTCGAGATGTTTGGTTATGACCGCTTACCATCTGAAGCGCTAGTGAAAGCACGCGTTGCATCCTAGCATACTTATAGTCACAAATATCAAACTTTGGATAAGGCTACTGCTCTGGCTCTGATTGAGATTTCTTATCTGCAGTTTGTTGCTGCTTCTTTTCTCTCAATTCCAGAATCTGTTGTTCCAGTAAGCGTTGCTGATCTTGTATTCGGGAAATCATTGTTGAAGACCTGATCCGTGATGCGCTCATATCACCAATTGCACTCAAGATAACCCAGAACGCAATCAATAGAATTCCCCCCCAGTAGGCGGCGAATAAGCCCGGATACGATTTCCAGGGCATGTAAGGTGAATCTCCCACTACGATCAGGAAACCAATGAAGATCAACAGACTCGAAGTTTGCATTCGTCTGCGGTATTGTTTTGCGAAGAACTTGAGATCGTCATCACTGAGATCTGCGTCGAGTTGCCGATGGAACCAGGATGTGCGGTGTAGTTGAATCAACCCTGCGCCAAATAAAACCAGGAGTGTTCCGACAATAATGCCTGGGATCGTATCTGTCACAATATCTGCATCCTTGATCGATGGTGGGGAAAATCCCTTTGAATGTTGAAATGTCACCAAGTCAATCTTCCAATCTTCTCAATTTAAGTCTAACAAAATCAGTTTGAGATGAAACACATCTGATGACATTATTTTGTAGACAGGTAGAGAGTGGAAACACGGCGAAAGACCGTTGATTGATCATTTCTTCATAATCACAGCCATTTTTAATGGGATAAATGGAAATGTTGCATTTTTTGAACATTTCCGACGTCCGTTTTATAACCTGTTGTTCACGTCAACAAGCTACAACTTATGAATTCTCAAGATGTTAAGTTCCGTAGTTTGAGTTGCCGGCAATCTGAGTTAACGACGCCAGGTCATTCAAGACAGCGTTTTTGCAATCAACGTTCTAATGTTCCTGATCTGATAACGCAGAAATGGCTTTCGGCAATGAGCGGAACATGATCGTGAAATAAATCCCGACCAACACGATTCCTGGAATCCACCAATAAAGGGTTGACTGTAACTCTTCTGGTGGAGGCGAGGTATTGTAGATGGTTAAACTATTTTCAGGGTTTAAGCCGGGAAGGATGTAGGGATAAAGAGC
>JAJDEK010000209.1 GCA_029259875.1 Planctomycetaceae bacterium | reverse complement strand
ACCCTGATACCGACTTATCTGTGCCTGAAATTTTGGCTCGATTAATTCTGGTCAGTTATTTTGAGGGAGATTTCAAACGCGCGGAATTTGAGTTGAATGTGTTTCGAGAAAGATACCCCGCAGCATCGGGGGCTCTTGCCGGGAAACAGGGGAATTTTGTTACGTTGTTATCTTCCATTCTATCGAACCGTGCTTTGGTTTCCCTACCGGATTCTACTTCGGTAATGCAAACGTTTGCCGGTCACCAGACTCGAAACTATCGAGCAGAGAAAAAAGTGGATGTGGGAGCGGTCGCGTGGTCATTCTTGTTACCGATGGTCGCAAATCAAGAGTTTGCCGGCAAACCGGCGTTTGGTCAGCAAGTGCCTCCTGGGGTTTTTCCAGTTGTGCATCGAGAGCATGTTTTTTTCAATGATGCCGAACGCATCTATGCACTAAACTGGAAGAGTGGTCTACCAGCCTGGTCTACAGATAAAGATGCTAGCCCGATTATTTACCCCTCTGCGTTAAGGGACTCTTTCAGGCTACCATTTCGTCCTGTAGTAGGAGTTCCTCGTTTCACATTGACGATTGCCGAAGGTCGGCTTTATGCGCGGATGGGACCCCCGGTGACCTCTGTTGCCAAAGATGAACGATTAGGTCTTTTTTCGGATTTGGTTTGCCTCGATCTTGATCAGGGGCAGGGTAAATTACTTTGGAAAATCTCATCCTCGCAATTGCGCGAACAGAATTTTGTCTGGTCTTTCGAAGGGACGCCTGTCGTTTCAGGAAGCAAGTTGTTCGTGGTGTTACATCGTGGCTTTCCTCAGGTACAAACAAATGTGGCCTGTTTTTCAACAGAAACAGGGGAGTTACTCTGGAATCAAAAAGTTTGTCTGGCATTAAGAAATATTGAAGAAGGAGTTAACTATATCAGTCATCTGCTACTGACACTGGGGGAAGGTCAACTTTATCTTTCGACGGATATGGGAGCGATTGCTGCATTAGATTCCGGAGATGGCAAGATCAACTGGATTGTGACCTATCCGACGCAAGAGGATGCGACCCATAGTGAGTTAAGCGATCATATGAAAACCGGAATGGTTCCTTGTTTGTATGACCGTGGAATTCTATTTGCGGCACCGCAAGACTCTTCTGTGTTGATGGCCTTTGATGCTGATTCTGGCTTGTTGCTTTGGAAACGAGAGTTTCCTGATCAAATCCGAGATTTATTGGGCGTGAGTGAATCGACTTTGTATGTGAGTGGCAATCAGTTATTTGGCTTAAATCGCGCTACTGGAACCGTGAAATGGAAAGCTGGTTATCAGGACCCGGAAGGTTTTGGGTATGGGCGAGGAATATTGGCAGGAGAATATGTATATTGGCCTTTGAGGGAAGAAGTTCTTGTGGTTGATGCAGAACGAGGATTCTTAACTCAAAAAATTGCCTTACGATCAATGCACGGTGAGTCAGGTGGAAATCTCATGATTGTTGGTGGGCGATTATTGATTGCTCAGCCAGGAAAAATAACCGCGTTCGACAATTATGGCAGAGTACAAGCTGATGATTCGCGGAACGTTTCCAGGGTGCTTACAAAGTAGTAATCAAGGTGTCTTTGTTAGAATAATCAGGAAACTGATTCATGATCAGTTAACAAAAAATAATCTGTAACTTTTGAAACAAGGTAAATGAAATGATGAGTTTGTATCGCAAAATTTTCTCTTCAATGTGCAGTGTGGTTTGTGTGTGTGGTTTGTCTGCAATTGCCTCTGCACAGATTTCCGGCCCTCCCGGAAAAGTGAATGTCGGTGATTCCGCACCGGCTTTCACCGCAACTGATGATCAAGGCAAAGGCTGGAAATCGACAGACTATGTTGGCAAAAAAATAATAGTCGTTTATTTCTATCCTGCGGATTTGACTGGTGGCTGCACCAAGCAGGCCTGCGGTTTTCGAGATGATATGAAAAAGCTTCAAGGCAAAAACGTCGAGGTGATTGGTGTGAGCGGCGACTCAGCACAAAATCACCGGCTCTTTAAAAAGGAACATGACCTGAATTTCACTTTGCTGGCTGATGAAGATGGTAATGTGGCAAAGAAGTTTGGGGTTCCGTTGAAAAAAGGTTCGTCCATCAAACGGACACTAGATGGTAAAGAACATGTATTGACGCGTGGAGTGACGGCCGCCCGCTGGACTTTTGTGATCGACAAGAACGGGAAAGTTGTAATGAAAAATACCAAAGTGAAAGCGGCTGATGACAGTAAAGCGATCCTAAAGCTCGTTAATAACTTAAAATAGTGATGTCCGGTTGTCTGGCTTGTTTCTGAGAAACAAACCAGTATTTGACAGGCAACTCACCTGCAAAATTCATCATTCGTACTCGACAGTCAACGGGATGACGGCATACAATTGATTTTGCGGGTGAGATTTCCGTTTGAGTTTTATGATGTCGGAGGAACACTATGCATCGTATGTGTTTTAGCAAGATCCTGGCAGCCTCGGTTGTTAGTCCTCTGCTGGCAGTCACTCTATTATCGGGCTGTGGGCAAACAGAGGTTTCTGTGCCTGAAAAACCGGATTCTGAGCTGGGAGCGTCTGCAGAGATTCCAGGAATGGAAGCAGGTTTTGACGAGCCAGAGATGAGTGAAACGCAGGAAGTCGTCTTTAAGTCTGGGATGGAAATAGGCACAGTGCCTCCTGCGTTTCATGTAAATGATGTGACCGGACCTAATAAAGGGAAGCATCTGTGCTACCGCTGTTTGTATGGCGATCGGCCTGTCGTTGGAGTTTTTGTGCGTGATCTTGACGACAATACGAAAACTCTGATTAAGAAAATCGATCAGGAAGTTGGTATGCATCAAGATGAAAAGATGGCGGCCTTTGTTGTTGTGCTAACCGATAATCCGGAATCAGTGAAGTCTGATTTGGAAAAAATGGCCACAGAACAAGAGATCAAAAATGTTCCCTTAACGGTATTTCAGGGGACCGATGGGCCTGTGGGGTATAATGTCGCGAAAGGCGCGGAAGTTAATGTGATGATGTGGCAGGGGGATGTGAAAGCAAATCGTGCTTTCCAAAAGGGGCAGTTAAACAATCAAGGAATTCATCGCCGACACCAAATTGATTGTGAATTAACTCTGAGTCCAACCAATACAGATAAAGTCAAGGGTTTCGATGCACGCTCGAAACCCAATTATTGTGATGTTTCTTTGTAACAGGAAGTTGAAGTTCTTCATTTGCCTATGGTTTCTTCGTTTCAGCAAGACAGGTTTACCGGACTGAGCAATCATCGCATTTCTTTTGTGATGATTGGTCTGTTTCATTTGATTGCCTTTTCAGTTCCCTGCTTTGCTCAATCTTTACGCAATGTGGATCAGACTGAACGACAAGACCTCTTTCCCACGAGCCGATTCTATTCAAACAGTTTTAATGATGCTTTGAAGCTAATTGGAGAGAAAAAATATTCGATAGGTATTCCCGAGTTACAGGGTGTATTGGAAGCACCGGAAGATTTTGTATCTGATAAAAAGGGCTCTGGGTTTATCAGTTTGAAACAAATCACTCGGCAGGTGATGGCTGATTTGCCATCAGAAGGAAAACGCTTTTATTCGCTGCAATATGGTCCCACAGCCGAGCAATTATTGAATCAGGCAGTGGAACAGGATGATGTGAATCTGTTACAGGAAGTCGTTCGTCGCTATTTCTTTACAAAAGCGGGCGCGAATGCCGCTTATGCTTTGGGAGCCTATTATCTTGAACGAGGCGACTTCTGGGCAGCGATTCAGCAGTGGAACGCTTTGAGTAGCCAACATGATTTAGCGGGAACGAAGGAACCACATCTCACCTTCAAGCTTGCCGTCTGTTGGTATCACATTGGAAATTTGGGTAAATGCCGTCAGTCATTGATGAAGCTGGCGCGCTTAACTAATGGAGAAGCATATCAATTTCCGAACGGGAAAAGAGTGTCATTGTTTGCAGCACAAGAGAATCCAGTGGAATGGTTGTCCCGTTTGGTGGGGCATCCAGACTTGAAAGCGGCACAGGAACAAAAGAATTGGGCCATGTATCGTGGTGGTCCATCGCGTCTAGCATCGGCCATGTTTGCTGTTCCTTCTACGAAACCGCTTTGGCGTTTTTCTACAATCAACGATTCCCATAGTGTCGATTCGCAGGCAACTTTTCAGTTGGAGGATGTACTTCAGAATCTGGGTAAATATCGTCGTAAACATCTTGAGGGAGTGCTGCCTGCTGCCAGTCCCTTGATAGTCAATGACAAAGTTATTTTCAGAACGCACCGCAATTTGAAGGCAGTTTCTTTGTCGACAGGGCAATTGAGCTGGGAAACCACATTAACCGACGCACTCTATTATGAATTGTTAAAAGATGCAGAGAATTCCGACGAGGGATTTTCAGGAAGTCCTGAAACTCCTTTAGAAAAATATCTGACACAGCGCGCCTGGCAGGATTATACCGTTGGGCATTTGAGTTCGGATGGTAAGCTAGTATACAGTGTTGAAAATGTAGGATTTATTGGAGGGTTTTATCATTTCACTCAGCGAGATAAGGACAATGTTCTGGTTCCCAAATCTTTCAATCGTCTGATTGCTTTTGAAGTCGATTCCGGAAAATTTATGTGGGAGGTTGGCGGTCCTCGTTTACAAAATGCGATCAATTATTCCGGTCATTACTTCTTGGGCCCTCCATTACCGTTAGACGGAAAATTATATTGTCTGGCAGAAGAGGGGCGAGAATTTCGTTTATTGGTTCTTGATTCTCAAACGGGTAAGACACTTTGGACGCAGTCTTTATTTCGTAGTAAGAACGCGATTGCCAACGACTACACCACTGATCGTCGCAACTTAGATCATATCCGTCGCAGGATGGGCCTAAGCCCCTCTTATGGGCATGGTGTCATTGTTTGCCAGACCGGCGGTGGTTGTACTATCGGCATTGATGCTGTTAGCCGTAGACTGCTTTGGAGAAAACTTGATGAAGATGGTATCGCAGTCAATCGGTATGATGTTTTTTCTAGTAATACCTACAAAAATTTGGAAGGTTGGGCAGAATTTGTTCCGATCATTGTGGGTGATCGTGTGTTGCTTCATTCTCGCAAGCAGCAAAGTATTCAATGCCTGAATCTCTTTGATGGGAGATTATTATGGTCGCGCTCTCGGAAAGACAGCCTATTCGTAGCCGCGATCCATGATGGGAAAATATTATTAGTAGGCAATGACCAAATAGAGGCAATCAAAGTGAGTGATGGTTCCCCTGCCTGGCCAAAATCACGTCTGATAGACGCACCCAGCGGTCGTGGAATTGTTGTCAAAGATACGTATTTTCAACCGGTTGAAACGGGTGAGATCTTATGCATTCGCCTTACCGATGGTTTAATTCTTGTACGGTCGCGTATCGAAACAGCGACATCCATTGGAAATCTTGCAGCAGCAAAGGGAATGATTGTCTCTCAAAATGAGACAGAAGTAGTTGGCTTTCAATCTGTGGGATCGATCAGGGAACAAATTCGCCTTGCCAGTCAGTCC
>JAJDEK010000208.1 GCA_029259875.1 Planctomycetaceae bacterium | reverse complement strand
TCAAAGAAATCAGTTCTTCTTGGTTGTCACTCGGGGTCTCCTGAGTGATTGAGTAGCCCATACTGAAAGAACCTGTTCATGCATTCTAAATGATTGAGAAAACAGTGTTTAGTAACATTCATGAAGTTTAGGCCACAGGCAGAGGAAGTCAAATCCCATAAACGTTTATTGATATTAGTGGCCAAAGTCGTGCACTTTATCAGGCGTTACATTCAGCTTGATATACTATCATCTTATGGCATAAGTATTTACAAGGAGTTCGATGAGGCTCTTATTGGCTTCAGGGAAACGTAGATCCAAAAGACGTTCTGCAGGAAACCAGTGGAATCCCTTCAGATTTTGGTCGGTTAAAACTGCGTGAGCATGAACTGGCTGGCATAACCAGAAATGCAGTTTTACGTCGGCATGATCATATGCATGCTCTTCGTAACGTAACTCCTTCAAAGCAATGACTTCGAGGCCAGTTTCTTCCAGGCACTCTCTCGTCGCACATTGATCGGCCGACTCATCTGCTTCACATTTTCCTCCTGGAAACTCATGGAAGCCTGCTAGAGGAGAGTCTGGATCGCGGATACCAATCAAGAATTGCCGTTGATATTCGACAACGGCAATTCCGATTCGGTTTGTTTTCCGGGAATTCATGGCGGAGGTCCGTTCAGTTCCGGAAGGATTTTAAACAGGCGTTAGTGGCTTTCAGTCACTCGTCCAAAAATCATACGGCCTGCACTACTTTGCAGAACACTTGTGACAACAGCATCAACGTCACGCCCTACTAAATGGTTCGCTTGTTCGCAAACGACCATCGTTCCATCGTCTAAGTAACCTACGCCTTGAGCCTGAGACTCTCCTTCTTTGATAATCTTTAGTTGGAGATGTTCGCCAGGCAGGTAACGTGGTTTCAAAGAGTTAGCCACATCATTAAGGTTAATTACGTCAACTCCCTGAACGCTGGCGACTTTATTCAGATTAAAGTCATTG
This sequence comes from Planctomycetaceae bacterium, assembly GCA_029259875.1. GTDB lineage: Bacteria > Planctomycetota > Planctomycetia > Planctomycetales > Planctomycetaceae > Gimesia. The sequence goes on along the minus strand of JAJDEK010000208.1, from coordinate 2,959 downwards.
GTTACGACTTTTCCACCAAGTTTTTTCGCAGCCACTACCAATCGTTGATCGACAGTCAGGCCTTTTTCTTTATCTGTTTCCTTGGCATCATACATGGAGATGTCTACATTCGGATTGTTCTGTAAAGTAGACAGAATATCTAAACCGCGGCGTCCTCGAACGCGCCGAACTTTATCACTACTGTCGGCAATATCCTGTACTTCTTTCAGAATAAAGTCAGGAACAATCATTTCTGAATCGAGGATTTTGGTTTCAACTACATCTGCAATTCGCCCATCAATGAGAGCACTACTGTCAAGAACCAACGGGCGTCCGCCTTTCAACTCACGCGAAAATTCTACATAAGGCACGATGAACCTGAAATCATCTTTGGTTTGTAGAAGAAACGTGATACACAGATAGGGCAGCGTTAATGTAGTGATCATCACTACTCCCTCACCCCATGGAGTCTTTGAAATCACTGGGCCAAGCGCTTGTATTAGCAGATAACTAAGCAGCACTCCTACCAATAATCCAAAATAGATAGCTGAAATCACTTCGATGCGCTTGCGACTGATAAGCAGGTCCAGGCAGGTGACTCCCTGGGTAAAGATCATCAAAAGCACAAATGCGACCAGAGGATATTGATCGATGGGGCTGGGGGGATTGGAACTGACATAGGTTGCGATTGCTCCTGCGCAAACAAAAGCGTAAAGCACTCGGATACTTATTAATAGCATTTTAAATGGGTCACTTTGAGTTTAAGACAATGGTACTAGTTATTTGTTCCCATAAACTCTCCCCACGCCAACTCCCACTTTAACAAAAGACTGTTCAAGCCCGATATTTTAGTTCGGACATGCTCCAGAAACATTCCTGTTCTCCGGAAAATGGTGTTAGACATCCAGAGAGTTTGGGAATGATTTTGACATCGACAATAACAGGTTTTTTGAAATGGAACCAACAGAGTGCTGACTCGATTTCCCTGACGAACGTCACTGGTGATATGCTTTTTTCACACAAAGCCAGCAGTGTTCAATCTATTAACAATTCTTCCAACCAAGATGTTTTTTTAGTGCAGGACCTCGTCTATTCCTTCACTAAAACTTCACAATTCAAATAAACTCTCTAGTTGTATTCATGATAACAGACGCCGAAGCAACAAAATCATTGTGTGATCTCCCAAACACACAACATGTTGCAGCTCTCATTTCTCAGTCACATAAACTTCGAAAACCTAAGCTGTTATATCAAACTACTTTCTCATTACGAGAAAATAATAATCGTACACTATAGCCAAACAAAATTACTCCCGCCACTGAAAAAGAAATAGTATCAAATGAATCTGAAACTTAATCTCTAAGACAGCCCCCAATAATAAGCAATTATTCTGAGGATGTCAGTGGTTCATCTTTCTCAGCCACCTGTCGGTCCGGTTGTGATTATCAACTCAAATTATTCTAGGACCTCAAGAAGTAGACAAATAGATACTTTTTTGATTGTCAAATCAAAGAAGTATCAGTCTACTACTAAACCAGACGCAAAAAGAAGTGAGAAGGTTCCAGAAATGATTCAATGAACCTCAGGATGTTTGCTTAATAATCCCAACAGTTCAAATTGAGCTGCCAGAAACTCTGAAAGAGCAAGAATAAAATCAATCGATCAAAACTGATGAGTCACTAGTTTATATATTAGCGATGACGAGTCCGTTTTGATTTGAAAGTCTGGTATTTAACCTTCAGTGCTGGGGCCACCAACGGGAGGAGCAAATTTGATTTTTTCAATGTAGCGGATAATGTGTTTCCCAGACGAATCAAGTCGTCCAGTGCAAGCGCTGACCGCCTTCAATGTATACTCAAAGTGCAGGTTATAGTCGGCTTCGATTTCGACTTCCATATCTTTAGTAATCGGGTTACCGGGTCTGCCAATGATTTTCAAGATCTCGTTGTTCAAACCAGCAAACACATTAGGACCATTTCCCAAATTCACTTGTCCGAGCCGAATGGTATTCAGCGACCCATCTTCATTGGCCACCAGTCTGACTTTGATGTCAGGAAATTGAGGCATATCATCAGAAGGAGAATCATCGGTGATCGGCATGTTGACATTAAAATCACCTTCTGGTTCAACAATATTCAGTGTCAACATAAAGAAGATCAAAAGCTGAAAGACAACATCGATCATCGGTGCCATCTGTGGCTCGATCTTTTCTGCTTCCCGGCCTGAACTACGTAACTTCATAGGAATATTATCCTGCAATAAAAAGGTCTGTAGAATCTACAGAGGGTCTCAAAAAAATCTGGCTATTGAGTCTTTTGCGTTGCCTTGAATGCAAACTTTGTAAAACCATTTTCCTGTGCGAGCTTGATCAGATCCTGTATTAGCCCTGTATCCACCAAAGCATCCGATCTTAATATGACGGGAACGTCATTCGGATCCTGATTTTTCTGCTTATAGATACGCGCTTCCTGTTCGAACTTGGGTCCAAATTTCAGGACCGGAATTTTTTCACCGGTATAAAAAACATAAGCCTGAGGATCAGTAATTTCCCCCTGCTGGTTTCGATCAAAACCGATGTTTAAAACCAGCTCGTCAGCCGCTTTGGTTTCTGGAGGCTTTGCCAACGAGTCTGAAGGCAATTTCACCCGTTCATCTGCTTGAATCTGCTCAAAATTCGTAATTACCATGAAAAAGGCGATTAATTGAAAGACAATATCAATCATTGGCGTCATATCGATTTCAGCAACCACTGCTTTATTGGATTTAATTCGCATTGAAAAACTCTCCACTCAAACAGAGGTATTCTCCGAATTAATTTCGGAAAGATCTGTTTGATTATTTCAGGCTCTATTTATTATTAGCAGAAAAGCGATTCATCAAGCTTTCACTAATCATTCCTACTTCCAGTGAAAAACGAGCAACTCGGTTTCGCAGCAGGCTATAGAAAATCATTGCTGGAATTGCGACAGTCAAGCCTTCC
>JAJDEK010000207.1 GCA_029259875.1 Planctomycetaceae bacterium | reverse complement strand
CGCAAACGTTATAAACGTGAAAAGAAATATAAGTATAAAGGACAATTGCTGGCACGGGCCTCTGAACTCCCTTCACCAGTTCCAGCCAGTCACTTTTTACGCACCTTTGGTCAATCGGACCGCGAACTGATTTCTGCCTCTTCAGACTCAGGCTCGGTTCCTCAAATTCTGTTTATGTTTAACGGTCCTGTAACTCATATGATGCTTGAGAAAGGATCCACGATTTACAATAACGTGATTGAACAAAAAACAGTGAAAGATGGCGTGAATGTCATTTTCATGACGATTCTGAATCGACGTCCCGATAAAGACGAATCCAAAATTGCTATGGACGAAATCGAAAAGAACGGGCCAGCCGGTTATGGAAATGTCATCTGGTCGCTCGTGAATACACGCGAATTTCTGTTCATTCAATAGTTATTAAATAAAAGAGGTCCAGACAATTTGATTTGGACCTGACTATAATCACAAACATATTTTCAAATATAAAGGCATTACCAATGCAAGAACTTCTTTCGAAACTTGACGGACTGGGTCGGCGGCAGTTTATTGAGTACGCTGCCAAGTCAGCTTTGGGAGTGAGTGTGCTACCTGTATTCAACAATCTGGTAGAAGCGGCCCCTGGGAAACCCAAAGGTGGAAAAGCCAAACGGTTGATCTATTTATATATGGCCGGCGCCATGACACACCTCGATACGTTTGACCTGAAGCCAGGACATAAAAGTCAAGGTCAGACCAAGCCGATCAAAACCAGTGTACCTGGAGCTCAAATTAGTGAGTTCCTCCCGACTCTGGCTGAAGAATTCGACAAAATGGCGGTCATTAATTCCATGTATACTGAAACCGGCGCTCATGGTCCCGGGGAATACATGATGCGTACCAGCTATAAAAAGATCGCCACAACGCGGCATCCTTCCATGGGTCCCTGGATTCAAAGATTTAAAGGACGATACAATAAAAACTTACCTGACACGGTTTTGATCAGTGCCCCGGCCCGGCACCCCAGTGCAGGATTCCTGGATCCTTCTTTTAGCCCCTTGCCGATTGGAGATCCCAACCGAGGTTTAGAAAACACAAAGTCGCCCTCTTATCTGTCAGATAATTCGTTTGAAAAACGGATTAATCTCATCAATAAGTTTGACAATAAATTTCAAAATAAATTCAAGACTAAAGATGTTCTGGCTTACACGGATTTCTATTCACAGGCAACGACTTTGCTTTCCAGTGATGAGCTCAAAGCATTCGACTTGAATGAAGAAAAGCCGGAAGACCGAGATAAGTATGGACGTAATTCCTTCGGCCAGGGTTGCATGCTGGCTCGACGTTTGGTTGAAAATGATGTGCGTTGTGTGGAAGTCACTTTTGGTGGCTGGGACATGCATCGCGATATCTATGACGATCGAACTTTGCCAACGCGTGCAGGGATTCTGGATAAAGCTTTAGGTAACCTATTGAAAGATCTGTCTAGCCTTGGTCTCTTGGATGAAACACTTGTGGTTCTGACAACGGAATTTGGTCGTACTCCTGTGATTAACCAGAACGCAGGCCGAGACCACCACCCTGGCGTTTTCTCTGCTGCTTTGATGGGAGGCGGAATTAAAGGTGGCCAATTCTATGGTAAATCAGACGAAGCAGGACACAGTGTCGATGCTGATGGCGTTTTGCCGGCGGACTTCAATGCGACGATCGCCTCTGCTTTGAATCTACCTTTGGATAAAGAAATCTTCTCATCTCAAGGCCGCCCTTTCAAAGTAGCTCATGATGGTGAGGCTGTTACAAAACTGCTCTAAGTTCAGTTGTGGCTCGCAAAAACATAAAACGGCTTTCAGTTTGGAAGTCGTTTTTTTGTATGATATCACACAAAATATATTCAACGATTTATTCGAAATCAAATAATTAGAGTAGCTTCCCAAATTTTCCGAGATTATGATCAAACTGTTGGTTCTTTAACGAATTAACATCGCGTCCTTCCGAATAGATCAGAATACCTCGAACTGTTGAAAACTTTGAGTCGCTAGTTTGAAACATGCGTCCCTCCTGCTTTGCCTCAAAAGTGTAAACTGAGAAAGATCGTTCAGATAATGAGAGTCAGCCGTACTTCTTTATTGGTTCAAATATTGTTCAGCCTGGTTTTGTGCTGTACGATTACTAAAGCGGACGATAGCTGGACTCAGTTGAAAGGCAGCAGTCAACGATCCGGAAACGTAGCTGATATCACTTTAAAGACGCCACTTTCCCTTACCGCAGCAATCCCATTAACGGACGGCATTTATACCTCTCCCGTAGTCAATAATGGCAAAGTATTCATAGTTGATGGATCAGGTGTGATCTTCGCCATTGATTCGACGAGTAATAAAATCGTATGGAAATTCGCCACGCGCGGTGGTTTGGGAAACTGCAATAATGTCGCTTCTCCCGCAATCATAGATAATTATCTACATGTCGGAACGACCGCCGGCTACTATTATGTTCTTGATTGCAAGAGTGGCACTGTCATCAAAGAAATTGACTGTCGCGAGCCGATTTTTTCTGCCCCCGTCGTCAATGCAAATCGGGTCTATTTCGCGACTCTCGGAGCACAAGTCTATGCAGTCGAACCCAATGGTGAGGTCGCCTGGACTTGGGACTTCGTAAAGGAAGTCGTTCAGTTCAATGGAAACCGCTGGAGTGGAGCGGATTGGCTCGCACACCGTAAAGATCGAGTCACGTGGCGCGACCACTTTGTTTGCTCTCGCGATATTTGCCTCGCTGGAAACACGATCGTCATTCCCGCAGGAGGGCGAACTGTATTTCTCGAAGACGGCGGTAAAGAACCACGGCTGCGAGCGGTAGGTGAAGTTCCTAAATATGCGGGATCAGAATACCCGGCTACCTTTGGACAAAGCGCTGATGACGCAGGCAATGTATTTGTGCAATGGCACCGACGCGACAACGCAGGCCGCGTAGAAGTGATGCAGTTGGACGGTGAAAAAATCAAGGCAGATTACATCAAGGGAACCCAAACATCCATTCGAGATCCGGGGCTCTTGAGTTTTGCTTCCGTCAGTATTCGAGGAAACGATGTCTACCGTGTTCGCCCGGAAGAAGGGCTGGGACTGTGTCGTCACACCATCGGAGAAGAAACCACCGAAGTTCTCTGTGCGGCTGCTTCAGTTTGCTCTCCCGTTTTGACACACGATCATGCCGTTTATGGTGGCCTTGATGGAAAACTATACGTCGTCCCTCTGAAAGGTGGAGAGGCAGCGACTTTCACAACAGCATTCGAAGCCCCCATCACAGCACCCGTCGCAATCGCAAACAATAAAATTTATGTTCCCTGCGAGGATGGTTATCTCTATGTCTTGAACGCAAATGGAACGTCTTCACAATCAAAGACTGTATTACCGGAACGAGATTTACAAGTCTGGAAGATACGTAGCCCCCTTACCGGACCGCTTACCGATCCGAAATTTGACTGGTACACCAATTACGGTGACTTCGGAGGAACCAATGCCAACGCACAAGGCCTAAAACCTCCACTCCGCATGCGGTGGGCACGTCGACTGGAAGGAACGGTCAAACATCTGCCTGTCTGTGGTGGCGGACGTCTCTATACGCATACTGCCGAAGGACAAATCATTGCTGTCGAGCAAGACACTGGGAGACTACTTTGGAGACGCTATTGGCCCGACGTCTATTTGTCATTTACCTCTCCACTTTACATTGATGGGAAACTTCTGATCCCGCAAGCAGGTATCAAAAAATCACGGATGCGTTGTCTGGATGCAGCAACCGGGAAATTACTCTGGGAAGCCCCCTTTACTGGTTCCCCCAGTTGGAGCCGTCAATTTCCACCGGTCGTACATGGAAATATCGCGATTTATGCTTCTGGTTCCGGCGAATATGCGACACAGGGAACGGAAAAAGCATTCACCTTTGGAGGCAAGCCAGCAGTCAAACCAGACGGTCGTGAAGTGATGAGCTGGATCTATTCGAACGATAATCCTTATTACCCGAAAGATCACCACCCCATCGTCTGGGCCTGGGATTTGGACACTGGCAAGGTCATCTGGAAAAAAGACTTTTCCCAATATGGTCGTGGTGGCAATGATTGTGGGATCGCGATACTTGATGGCAAACTTTATTACTCAACATTCTTTGGTTATGCAACCAGCCAACGCAAACGTCGCGGCTTACCCGTCGAAAATAATGGAATCACCGCTTGTCTTGATCCTAAAACAGGGAAAGTCGCATGGCTGACGAACAAATATTATGTGACTTCGAAGTGTACGCTGAGCGCTCGTGACGGTCGGATCTACATCGGTGGTTTTAATCGAGCGAATGAAGATACGCAGGATCGATTTGTGTGGTGCCTGGATGCAAAAGATGGATCTCTGGTGTGGAAATCGGATGCCGTTACTTCGGCACTCAATGTTGTCACTGTTGGCGAGAAATTTATTTTCTCGAATGCGTTACGGGGTAAAGGAAATGTATTTGATCGCGTCACCGGAAAAGTCGTAAACAGCATCGGCCATAATTATGCTTGCTGCCGGTTCACATTATCTGAGCCTTATGTTCTCGGCGCGAATATGGATATGATTGATCTTTCAAACAACGGCAAACTGGTTTCCACCGGCCCCGCTATTGATTCACGCGAATGCCTGGGAGCGGTCGTTTCGAACGGTCGCATTTTCTATACATCACAGGCAAGTGGTTTTGTCGTCTCACAGACATTTGGTGAAGAATCAAAAAAACTACCTGCGATTTGGGAAAGACCGTAAATTATAGACTTTATCTGATATATGACTTCACTTCCTGATTAAGGATTTATTAATTTATGACACCGAGAGGGAAAAGAAAAACGGCCAACTCGTTTGCACTCCCTTTTGGCTCACATTAAAATTTGTGGATACGTCAGTGTAATGGCGTACCCTTCTGCATTTGCAGAAATATTTTGTCGAGTATTGTTAACCAAGGAGAAATACATGAAAAGACTGCTTACACTCTCAGTAGCATTGATGTTCGTCGCTGCCAGTTCTATGAGCTCAGCAGCAGAACTAAAGTCTGGTATCGAAGTTGGTGGTAGACCTGGTGCTTATACAGTCAATGACTGCACTGGCCCTAACGCTGGTAAATCACTTTGCTATCGTTGTAGCTATGGCGGACGTCCCGTAGTCAACATTTTCGCTCGCGAAATTGATGGCAATGTTGAAGACTTGATTGCACAGATTGATAAAAAAGTCGGTGCAAACAAAGATCAAAAGATGGCTGCATTCGTCGTTCACTTGACTGACGATGCTGATAAATCCAGTGCAAATCTGAAAAAAGTGGCTGGTGCCAAGAAAATCAAAAACACACCTTTAACAAACTTCGAAGGTGAAGCAGGTCCCTCATCATACAACATCTCTAAAGATGCTGATGTTACTGTTTTGATGTGGGTCAAAGGAAAAGTGAAGGTCAATCACTCTTTCAAAAAAGGTGATCTGTCCAAAGACAAAATCAAGAAAGTCGTTAACGATACATCTAAGATTTTGAACTAACGATTTCTTACCAAAATTCTAAAGATTCGTAGACCCCGCTTTCCGAAATTGGTTAGCGGGGTTTATGCGTCTCACCGCATTACACCAAAACGAGTTTCACAATTGGCAAAGGGTTTTCAATGTCTCGCCGTGGTAGGTCCGTTCGATTCAATCCCTCTCTGGTACTTGTATGCTTCGTCAGTCTGTTGCTTTGTCCCCAACTTGTCAGCGCTGGCAAATCAAACAGCCTGATGGATATCTCAACAGATGGGAAATTGCTTGCCTGTTCCAATCGTGATAGCGGCTCTGTCACTATTATTGATTTGGATTCCAACAAAAAACTGAGCGAAACCAAAGTAGGCACACATCCGGAGGGAGTTACTTTTCTCGGTACAACTCACACTCTGGCGACCGCTGTCTACGACGATGATTTGGTTGTATTCCTTGATGGTGATACCGGAAAACAAGTCGGCCAGACGGAAGTATTTGACGAACCTTATGGCGTTGTCTCCACAAGTGATGGTACTAAAATTTTTGTCACACTCGATTATCCGGGACGGATTGTAGAAATTGATACGAACTCTAAAAAAGTCATTCGAGAATTTTCTACAGGCAAACATTTACGGGGTATCGCAATTTCCAATGACGATCAAAGTCTCTTTACAACCGAATATTATACAGCCCTGGTTCGTAACATTGATGTAAAAAGCGGTCGTACGATCGATCAGTGGCCTGGTGGAAGTACTGACAATCTTGCGCGCCAGATTACGCTGCACCCTCATCGTCCAAAAGCATATCTGCCTCATATTCGATCACGGGTGACTGTCGCCCATGGCGCTGGTTCTATTTTTCCGATTGTTTCGATTGTCGATACGAAAGCCGGTGAAGGAAAACGACGACGAAAAATTCCCATGGATTCTTTCAGGGGAGCCCGCGTTACTTCAAATCCCTGGGACACAGCCATTACACCGGATGGGAAAACATTCTTTGTAATTTTCGCTGGGACAGATGACATGTATGTCTGCAATGTGATCAACGATGACTACCGCGAATTGACCTATCGGGCATCACTCAATCTAGGACACAACCCGCGCGCAGTACGCGTCGCGCCTGATGGAAACACCGTTTATGTTTACAATGCACTCGACTTTGAAGTGGTGGCATACGGCACACAAATCCTGCGTCCTCGAGCAAGGATTAAAGTCACCGAGAATCCTCTGGGAGAGGAAATTCTGTTGGGTAAACGGCTTTTCTATACTGCATTGCAACCAATGTCCAGCCGCCTGTGGATTTCCTGTGCAAGCTGTCATCCCGATGGGCAATCTGATGGTAAGACCTGGCATAATCCTGAAGGACTAAGAAATACACAATCGCTAGCAGGAATGGCTTGGACCCACCCCATTCATTGGTCAGCAGACCGCGACGAAGTTCAAGACTTTGAACACACAATCCGAGGGCCACTCATGCAGGGAAATGGTCTGGTCAGAGGAAAGATTAACCCTTCACTAGAAGCACCCAATAAAGGCTTATCCCAGGCACTGGATGCGATGGCGGCTTACTCGAACACACACGAATTTCCAATAAGTCCCTATGCGAAAAAAGGACTTAATCCAGCAGCCGAGCGCGGACGTCAACTTTTTTTTTCAAAACAAACTCAATGCGCCACTTGTCATAGCGGACCGTTCCTGACGGATTCTGTCCCCACGGGAAAAATCGTCCGACACGACGTGGGAACTTCAGTAGATAATCCTGGTGAGAAGATGGGACCCGCCTATGATACTCCTACTCTACTGGGCTTGTATCGTACTGCTCCTTTTTTACATCACGGTAAGGCCCAGAGCCTGGAAGAAGTGTTGACTATTTATAACCATGATGACAAACATGGAAAAACAAGCCAGCTCTCGAAACAGGAATTGTCTGATCTTGTTGAATTTATGAAAGCACTCCCCTACGAAGATCCGATTCCCAAAGCGAAAGCTGCCGGTCTGATGAAAATATCAAAATGATAAACTCGACTAATATCCTTCACAATTTCCTTCCAAGAAACACAACACTCATGTATACGAAATCAATCTGCGTTTTATTATCCATGGTTTTACTTAGCAGCTGTAATCAGAAAACACCTTCCCAATCGACTCACCCCAAAACAGAAGCGACTCCTGAACCAACGGTAGTAAAACAGTCAGCTATTCCTAACGCCCAAACTTTCGAACAAGATGGCGTGGCAGCAGAAATCGCCAGTTGGGATGAACTCCAAGAATTTATTGCCAAACAAACAGGAAAAATTGTTGTCGTCGACCTCTGGTCTACGTGGTGTGAACCATGTCTCCGTGAGTTTCCACACTTGGTGGCACTACAAAAGAAATATCCTGAAAAAGTCGTCTGTGTTTCATTTAATCTAAACTATGATGGAAGCAAAAATTCCCCACCCGAGTCTAACAGTGAAGAACTCATGGAATTCTTCGCCAAACAAAAAGCGGATATCGTCAATATCATTTCCAGCACTCCTGATGAGAAACTCTATGAGAGTATCAATCTGGCAGCGATTCCAGCAGCTTACGTTTACGGTTCTGATGGAAAACTGAAAAAGCGTTTCGACAATGAAACACTAGAATACGGTCAAGAAGGTTTCACTTACGACAAACACATTGTTCCGTTAATCGATGAAATGCTGCGGGAACCTCAAAAATAAAATCATAATGGATTATTGATCTTTAGAATCAGCAACCGTTCATTATGCAAAAGTGATATAAATACCAGACATGATCAACGCCAGCAGCAAGGCAATCAAACGAGGATCTGTAACTCCTGAAAGTTTGCGAAACACAATTTCTTTCAGCGGATGTTTCCAGCACATCATTTCAATTTGATCGTTTGTAGGTGGTGGAGTAAGCAAACTGACGGCTACAAAAATCACCGAGCAAATCACAAACAACCACCACGCCTGCAGCATGAAGGGAATGCCTAAATCATTGGTGATCAAGCCAAAACCAAAGTCTAACGCAAACGTAAGCCCTCCCAACATAGAGCCCATAATCAAAGTGACGAGCGAAGCTTTTGCGGTCCCTCGTGGCCAGAGCACTCCCCAGATAAACACCACCGTAATCGGCGGCGCCAAACAGGCAATCATACTGTTAAGCCCCGAAAAGATGCTTTCAAATTTACTTCCCATTGTTGACCAACCAATCGCCAGGATCATAACGACAATCGCAGTGATTCGCCCGGCAGCAACCAACTTGGCATCACTAGTTTCCGGCTTGAGCTTTTTCACAACGTCAATACTGATCAACGTCGCGGTACTATTTAATGCCCCGGCAATGGTACTCATCAACGCTGCCAGTAAACCGGCGGCGATTAATCCTTTCAAACCCATTAGGTCTTCTGTAATCAGTTTATTAATTAACACTGGTAACGCTCTATTTGGATCTTCTCCTATTTGATTTTGAAACAGAACATAAGCAATGACTCCGGGAAAAACCATGATCATCAGAGGCAAGACCTTAATGAATCCAGCAAAGAGTGGGCCAATTTGGGCATCTTGCTCTGTTTGAGCCCCTAATACTCGCTGCACAATGGTCTGGTCAGCACACCAGTACCAGATTCCCAGAACGGGATATCCCAAAACAAAGGCATACCAGGAAAACCCACCATTCTCATGAATCATACTCATATGTTTTTCAGGAAGCGCGTCGCGGAGTTTCGAAAAGGAGTCAATTCCCTGATCATTCAATGCTCCCACTGCAAACCAGGTTATCGCAATAGAACCGATGATAAGCAGTACAGTTTGGATCGACTCCGTGATCACAACAGCCTTGAGTCCGCCCATCACCGTATAAAGTGTTGTGATTGCCGAGATCACCAAAACTGAAGTGAAGACATCGATTCCAAAAAACTCATGCATGATGGTCGAACCGGCATACAACGTCATTCCAATATGAATGAACAGCGCGGCAACAACTCCCATGATCGCCAGCATAATACGCGAACCAGCACTATAGCGCTGCTCTAAAAAATCAGGGAGCGTCACTACTCCACTACGATGATAAATCGGAGCAAATACCAGCCCTAACATAATCAATGTAAACGCAGCCAGACATTCAAAGTTTCCTACCACTAACCCTACTCGATAACCATCGGCGGCAAGACCTATCAGATGCACAGTGGAAATATTGGTCGCAAATAAAGACAAACCAATTGTCGGCCATTTAAGAGAACGACCAGCCAGAAAATAGCTATCGACTGTCCGCTTTTGTTTGCGACTGACGTAAAGTCCCATCCCGATAATTAAAAGCAGATACGCCAGTATGATCGCGAAGTCAAGTTTAGAGATATTGAGTTGGGTAGTCGCCAGCAGGAATGGCCCATTCATATATTTTCAATCAAATCAAATATTCTGTAGCAGAAGTTTCCAACATGGAATCATCGTTAGTTTGTGGTTCAGAAACTTCAAGTGGCGACACACCGCATTTCAAAGCAAGCTGATTAAATTGCTTGACTAACTGCCAACCAACGGGGATACCCGTTTTCAATCGGTCTTCACGTGTTCTAAATTCAGGTTCGCCCGGATAATAAACTTGATCCCCTTCTTTGAGCGGCTGTAAAGCCCCCCAGCGTTGAATGATCTCCACAATTCTTTCCTGGAACGAGTCCACTGAAGTGAAGTGGCTGATATTAATTGCCCCCACTAATCCTCCCAGCAACCGTTTTTGAGAGAGGTCGCCGTACATTTTGGGGATATCAGGACCAATTGGTGCTCCTCCTAAAAGTGCACACAATACATCAATCAATAAACCTAAGCCGGACCCTTTAAATCCACCAAAAGGAAATAGTGCGACCACTTCATTCGGATCGGTTGTCCCACGTCCGTTGGCATCCAGAGCCCAATCTCCGGGAATGGAAACGCCTTCAATCGCCGCATTCGCAATCGTATTCCAGGGAGTAATACTCGTAGCCATATCCAGACAAAGTGATTTCCCATCTTTTCCCGGTGCTGTAATACAAAGTGGGTTCGTCCCACAAAATGGTCCGGCAGATCCGTGTGGAGTGACCATCGGATCAACGTGGGTAAAAGAGAAACCAATCATTCCTTGCTCGGCTATTTTTAGTCCATAATAAGCAAGCGCTCCACAATGTGATGAATTGCAGATCGAAACCCAACCTGCACCGGAATCTCGGGCAAGATCGACTGCATGATCAGCTGCCTTTAACATCGCAAGCTGGCCTAACCCGTGATCACCGTCAACACGTCCCACTGCGGCTCCCAGTTTGTCCCAGTTCATTTCGGGACGAGGGTTGATACTTTTTTGACGAATTCTTTCCAGATAATGCGGTAACCGTGCGATACCATGCGAATCGATTCCACGCAGGTTCGACTCTACTAGAGAGTCAGAAACTGCTTCTGCCTCTTCTTTTTTCAAATTGGCGCGAGTAAGTAGTTGAAAACAAAAACTTCTCAAATCATCAGCATCAAACAGCGCACTTTTCACTTGAATCTGTGGCAAAAGTCACCTCTTCTTCATCTATCAGATTGGTAAGAAAACGGAGATAGGGCTATCGAATATTTCTGGATCAAAGAAATCTATAAGTTTATTTTTCATCTGTTATTTCAAGCGAAGATATCATGCACAATCTCGCCATGAACATCAGTTAACCGAAAATCTCTGCCTGCAAATTGATACGTCAGCTTTTTATGATTTAATCCCAGTAGATGTAAAATAGTCGCGTGCAGATCGTGAATGTGGACCTTATTTTTGACTGCATAATATCCATAGTCGTCAGTCGCACCATACTGCAATCCAGCTTTCACACCACCGCCGGCCATCCACATCGTGTATCCTTGAGGATTATGATCTCGCCCATTATCCCCTTGGCTCACCGGGGTTCTCCCAAATTCTCCTCCCCAAAGCACAAGCGTATCTTCCAGAAGACCACGCGATTTCAAGTCTTTTAATAAAGCGGCAATCGGCTGATCAACTTCCATTGCGTTACGAGGCAGTACCGTCTTCAAACCTGAGTGTTGATCCCATTTATAACTATGTGTGATTTGAACAAAGCGTACCCCCCGCTCTGCAAAACGACGCGCCATGAGACACTGACGCCCAAAATTCTTGGTAACATCATTATCTAAACCATACATTT
>JAJDEK010000206.1 GCA_029259875.1 Planctomycetaceae bacterium | reverse complement strand
CAATATGAAGTAATAAACTGGTCTGATCAGGCCTTCCCCTTCAAATTTGCGCGAAGCACTTCCTGTGTAACTTTGTAAGGCAAAGTGGTAAAGCAAATAGAAAATCAAGAACAAAATTGAAGTTCCAAACGCAGTCAACATTGTCTTTTTGTGTTTTTCCTTTTCACCTTTGCGAATGAAACGATAACCGACCATTAGCAGAATCGTTGCCAATCCGTTTAATACGGCATTCAAGGTGGGGAGTTGCAGAACCCAGTCCGGTGCTTGCTTTGCTTCGACTTGATTTTCTTCTATTGCTTCTACCACAGCCGGTGATTCGGCTTCTGCTTGACTCAGTATTAAAGAAGACAATGAGTCCGAAATATGCTGAGTTAACAAAGGAGTGAGTGAAATCATGCCGGTTTTGGGAGGAGCTGTTTGTTTTGGCTTGACCTCCTGCTTTTCTGTTTGTGTTTTCGCATCCGATTTGACTTGTTCACGAACCGCTTTTCTCAGAGCCGCTACCTCTGCATCATTAACGGCATTGTACTTTCCTAAGACGCGGCCCTCTTTATCAACCAGCATGACGTTTGTGGTGTGAATCACTTCGAAGCCGGGTTTTCTGGCGGGACCCGTGTTTTCCTGAACTGGCATCAGAAAACTTTTCTCTATCAGATGAAAAATATCTTTTTGATCGCCGGTTAGAAAGAGCCACTTTTCCGGATCAGCGCCCACTGATTCCGCGTAACGTGATAAGACTTCAGGTGTATCATTTTTCGGATCAACGGTGATTGTGACCAGCCTGAAGTCAGTGTCTTTCAAGTCCTTTTGTAACTGATAAAACTGACCGGAGACACGGGGGCAGGGGCCAGCACAACGCGTAAATACAAAGCAGGCCACCCACGGTTTTCCCAATAGATCTTTCTTAGTCACCGTGCGGCCACTCCGCTCTGTTAGTGAAAAATCTTCGATGCCTTCTTCAGGCCAGATAGGACCTTTGGAAATTTTCTTTGTGACTGCGTCTGTGGCATGCGGATCTTTTTCTTTGTTTTGATCTGATTGTAAAGCGGCGGCTTTTTCTGACTCGATCTTTTCCATTGCCAGGTCACTTTGGGATTTCAATTTCCAAGTGGCAAACGCACTAATCGCGACCAGTACCCAGAGCATCACAATTAAAATCCGAGGTATGCGTCGAGTTGGTTGTGTCTCATTCATTCTGAATATCTTTTAATATCTAAGAGTTTATATTCGCCGGATTAACGGGCATTTCTGGTTGATCGTTTTTGAGTCATCCAGATGGCAATTGCTACATAAATTATACACACCACGGTCGTGACGGTCAGGCAGATGATCATAGATGGATTTCCGGGTGTACTGGGCAGACCCGATTCGGGGGTCAGGATACGACGCAGACCGGTCACTCCGTACGTTAACGGGTTGGCTCGGATGATCCATGAGAGCCAGCCTGATTCTCCTGCCGGGAAAAAAGAGCCAGAGAGTAACCACATCGGCATTAAAAAGACTGACATGATAGCATGAAAGCCTTGTGTGGATTCCATCGGCCAGGCAATCACAAAACCGAGAGCCGTCAGACTGAAACCAAGCAGAAACAAAAACAAAATCAGTGGTATGAAACTGGCTAGTGTGATTCCTGTTTGAAAGTCGGGCGCCAATCCTACAATTTTTAAGAGTGGGCCTAGAAAAATAAACAGGACAGCTTGCAAAACAGCCAGGATTGTGCCGCCGAGTAGTTTTCCCAGTACGATAGAAGTACGGGGAACCGGGGAGACTAACACTCCCTGTAAGAACCCTTCCTTTCGATCTTCGATGATCGAGATCGTAGAGAAAATGGCTGTGAACATTAAAATCATAACTGTCACGCCAGGGAAAAAGTATTCCTGGTATGTCATGCCTGATGCCGCCCATTCAGGAGGTTTGAATGAACCTCGTAGGCCGGCACCGAATAGAATCCAGAACAAAATCGGTTGCATCAATGCGCCGATCACACGAGTTCGCTGACGCAAGAATCGTACAACTTCTCGCTGGGCGAGTGTCAGGATCGGTAACATGAATTGTTTCATCGGTCCGACAGGTGGGAGAGCGAGGGTAGACGGCGACTGGTTCATACGGTCTCCTCCGCTTGCCAGAATTGATGTCCGGTTTCGTGAATAAACACATCTTCCAGTGTCGGTTTTCCCAGTGAAACGGAACTGACTAACTGCGGGAACGCGTCGATCAGGTCTTTAAGAAACTCGTGTCCTCGAGGGTGTTCTAATCTCAAACTGTGGTTCACGATTTGCGGCTCCACACCGAACTTCTGAGTCATTTGTGTTTGCAGTTCATCGAGGTTCTCTGAATGTATTGTCAAGCAGTCGCCGCCGACTGAGGCACGCAATTCATCGGGAGTTCCTAATGCCACCAGTTCTCCTTGATGCAGGATTCCCAATCGGTCACATTGTTCAGCCTCTTCCATTAAATGCGTGGTAATCAGAATGGTCACGCCATCCTCACGTTGTAACTGCTTCAGATATTTCCAGAGATCGTGTCGTGCACCAGGGTCGAGTCCGGTGCTTGGTTCATCGAGTAGTAATACCTGTGGCGAGTGCAATAAGCCTTTCGCAATTTCGACACGTCGTTTCAAACCACCGGACAGTGATTCTGCAAGATCGTGTTTGCGATCGGTGAGTCCTAAGTGTTGGAGTGCGTTTTCAATACGCGTTCGCATCAGTGCGCCAGAGATACCGTAGAGGTGAGCTTGATGTCTCAGATTTTCCTGGACCGTTAGTTTTCCATCCAAGCTGGGAGATTGAAAGGTTACGCCAATCAGAGTGCGGATTTGTTGCGATTGCGTTGCCAGGTCGAAACCGGCGATATTTGCTGTTCCAGATTGTAGCGGGAGTAAAGTGGAGAGCAGACGAAATAGCGTTGTCTTTCCACCACCGTTTGGTCCCAGCAATCCAAATATTTCAGAAGGGTGAACTTCAAAGCTGAGTTGGTTGAGGGCAAGCCGATCTCCGTATCGATGTGAGATTTCAGTAACACCGATACGGGAAGCAGCAGTCGTTTCTTGAATTTGTGTATTACTCAACATGACTTTTTTCGGCGTTATTAGCAGATTCACTCTCCGTAGCTGCCTGCTGTGCCTGTTCAAGATAATCGATTTGCGGCGATTCATTCGTGTAATAATGAATGCCGATATCGGGAGTCATCGCAATAGTGAGACCCATTGCCAATATGATGGTCGGACTAAGTAGAACGTACTTCCATTTTCCTTCGAATTTTAAATGCATGAAATAAATCATGACGAATAGCGCTTTAGCACAGGCAATTGCCAGCACGATTAACGTCAGTAAGATAACGCCATTCAAGCCCAGCAGATTTTTTTCCCGCAAATCGATGACATCAAAAATGATCGACAACACCGTGCACACACACAAGGCGATGAAGATAGAGGAATATTTGACATACGAGTGGGATTGTTGGTCGGACATTTTACGAATTACTCTCAGGTTTTTCAGCTTGGCTAAATAATATAGATCAATGGAAACAGGAAGATCCAAACCAGGTCAACAAAGTGCCAATACAGGCCAATGTTTTCGACGTAGTCGCTCCACTTCTCACAGAGACGTTTACCCTGGCCCAAAACGATGATAAACAGGAGCATGCCGATGACGACATGCAGTGCATGAAAGCCCGTCAGGAGAAAGTAAACAGAAGCAAACAGGTTTCCATAAATAATGGGTTGCAGGTGATGGACCGGAGCAAGGAACGCTCCGTATTGAGGATTTTTCTTGAGGGTAGCCAGTTCCTCGTTCATTTCTGGCATTGTGATCGATTCATCAAGCGCTTTTTGGTTCAATTCCCGATACTTGGTGTCGAGCGCAAAGTAAGCTACGAGTGCTTTTTTCCGCGTTTCAGAAGTATCTGGAGCCTCTAAATCCGTTTGCAGTTTTTTTCTCAACTCCTCAACAGGAGTAGCGAGTTCTTTAGTTTCCGCACCAGAAGTGTCTGGTAATACGGCTGTTTCTTCTGGTTTCGCAGGTTCCAATTTTTCTGGTGCTTTGGCGTTAGATAATGCGATCGTACGGCCATCAACAACCTGCTTCATTTCCGTCATGGCTTTTGTAATGGCCATTTGCGGTGTTTCAGGAATGTGACCGGGCAGAATATCGTGAGAGAACTTGCCGGAATACTCATAGGTTTTGATACCAAGAAAGACACAGGCGAGTAGTAAGGTCAAACAGAGATAACGTCGCGCTTTGGCAAAGTTTTCTGCCTTCATACCTTCCAATGCAAGCACCACAAAGTAACTGGATAAAATCAGTACGAAGGTATTCAGTCCGCCTGCCCAAACATGAATATGCGTGACTTTGGCATCGGTGGGCCAACCGGGAGAGCCGGCACGCAGGACAATGTACGCTCCAATAAAGGCAGAAAAAAACATGATTTCTGTCGCCAGAAAAAGCCACATCCCTAACTTGGAATGTGGTATGGGAAGTCCCATTCGGTATTTTGGCGAATGACTTTCGTGACTCATTGTACTCTTTCAGTTCACATTACAGGCAATCAAACATTCGTTGATGCCTGAATATAATCTCTTGTTGAATCATCAGTTGAAAAGTTGCAGTCGATCCCAGGTCAGGGTTAATAACAGCACGGGAAGATAAATCAGTGAAAACCAGATTAACCCACGGGCTGTTTTTGAGGACTCATGGCGTAAAAATCGAATCGAAAATAGCAGGTAGCCGATTCCCAGAGTAATAGCGACAACGGAATAAACCGTCCCCGCTAGCGAAACAAATTGAGGCAGCAAGCTCACGGGAATCAGAAGCACGGCATAAATCACACACATCCAGCCCACAACGCCACGAGCAGGATCTGGGGCTGGTAACATTTTCAGGCCGGCTTGGTGGTATTGGTGACGATATAACCAGGCGATTGCCAGGAAGTGAGGGAATTGCCAGAGGAACATGATGGCGAAGATCGTGAAGGATGAGGTATTCAAATTCCCTCCGGCAGCAGTCCACCCTAGAATGGGAGGCATCGCTCCGGGAATTGCACCAATTGTCGTACAGAACGACGTGTATCGTTTCAGTGGTGTGTAAACAACAACGTATAAGACGAGTGTTAGCATCGACAAAAAGGCGGTGAGCAAATTCACCATGATGGCCAGGTAAAAAATACCCGATAGAGCAGCCACGATGCCGAAGATTAACACTTCAGAAACCGAAATTTTTCCGGAAGGTAAGGGGCGATTGGCTGTGCGGGGCATCAGGGCATCGCTCTTGATTTCGAGGAGCTGATTCAGAGAGTTGCAGCCAACGGCGACAAAGCCAATTCCTAGTAGTGCGTGAATCAGAGGAATCACTGACCAGGAATGTGCGCTGGCTAGCGTGTATCCTAAGGCGACGGAAATCAGAGCCATTGTCGAAATGCGAGGTTTGATTAATTCGAGATAATCACCAAATCGCGCGATACTAATCGGTTTGGTAGTAGATTTCGATTCTTCGACGGCGATGTAAGATTGTTGTGTTGTAGACATTTCAAGCGTTACCTTCGGCATTCGGTAATGTGTCAGTCGCAGACAGATTTTGTCCCGAGTCTATGATATTGTTTTTGTTTAACTGGTGAAGTCGAAACAC
>JAJDEK010000205.1 GCA_029259875.1 Planctomycetaceae bacterium | reverse complement strand
ACCACCAATCATCAATTAGAGGAAGGCACAGATATCCAGGAACTCTCAGAGGGGTTTGTGACGGTCACTCCTCTCAAATATGATCTAACAGACCATAAACAACTAAATCAATCTTTGAGTGGGCAAGCAAATAGGGATCTCCATCTAGAACATGATGAGGATTCCCACAATCGTTCTTGATTCAGTATTTCATTCTGTTCCAAAGTTTGACTTTTCTCTTGTTCCCAATGTAGGATAGTTAATAGTGCATAAATCTACATATCGACAATCCTATTTAAAATGATTTGCACAAAATTAGTGGCCTGAAATGATCACATCAGAAGATACTAAGTAGCTTTACGATAGCAATTGAATTGACGGACCTTGAGAAAATGCGATTAATAAGAGGTGAATTATGAAACACGATGAATCGCCTCAGAATACCGTTCCCGGTTCTCAGTCACTCGTAGTGAACTACCCGAAGTTGAGCACCAGTGAAGTACTACAGAATATCGCTGAAATCGATCACAAGCTATTAAGAAAATTCCTCTCAAATACCCCCTTGATAATTTGGTCAGCCGACCGGAACGGAATCGTCACACTCTCAGAAGGGGGTGGGCTCACAAAGCTGGGATATCAGCCAGGCGAATGGGTCGGAAGATCTATTTTTCAAGAATTCGCTGAAGACAAGGATTTACTGTCACTTTTCAGAAAAGTTCTGAAAGGGGAAGCCACTCATGTTGAAAGACATACTGGCGATTTCATCCTCGATGTAGAATACACGCCACTGTATGACGCACAGAATGAAGTTGAGGGCTTTCTTTCTGTAGCCATCGATATTACGGAGAAAATTACGTCGCAGGAAAAACTGCGTCTCTCTGAGGAACGGTTGAACAAAATTTTTCAAGTGAATCCAATTGCAATGTGCATTTCGGAAATCGAAACCGGAATATTTATAGAAGTCAACGACAGTTTTTTATCAGCACTTGAATGCAGCCGAGAAGAAGTGCTAAAAAAAAGTGCATTTGATGTTGGTTTTTGGTCTAACGAAACACAACGCAAGAAAATGATTGAAACAGTTATCAAAGAAGGAAAGGTGAGTGACCTCTATTTCGACTTCACCAATCCTGCTGGAAACCGATTATGTACTGTATTGTCGGCTGTTCTGATTTACTTCCGAGGGGAAACTTTTTTACTTTCCTGTATCAAAGATATAACCCGAGAGCATGAGGCACTTAAAGAACTTGAAACTTTGAATGAACACTTAGAAGCTAGAGTCATTGCAAGAACTGCCGAGCTTCAAAATGCACATGCCATTCTGAATGAAGAACACAAAAAAAGAAATCGACTGTATCGAGCGCTGCAGCAAACAGAAGCAAAATGGCGATCACTGGTGACGAATGCGCCAGATACAATTTTCACCGTAGATATTGATGGAACGATTCTTTATCTCAACCATACGATCTCTACACTGGGGATTGAAGATATCATTGGTTCTTCCATTTTTAAATATATGAGTCAGACCGACGTCCCCAAAGCAACGAAGATATTGAAAGAAGTATTTGCTACAGGTAAGCCGCAGGTAATGATCACGGAAGCACGCAGTGCTGAAGGGAAAAATGCTCTGTATTCATGTCGGGTGGGAGCGATGGTAAGTGGAGGAGAAACCATCGCCGCGATGGTCATTGCAACAGACATTACCCAGCAGAAACAAGCAGAACAAGAGTTGGTGAGGCGTCGCGCAGAACTGGCACATCTCTCACGGCTTTCCACAATGGGCGAACTGGCTGCAGAATTGTCTCATGAATTAAACCAGCCTCTTGCCGCTATTAACAATTACACAAACGGTTGTATTCGCAGAATTCGTTCGGGAACAACCAGCCTTGAAAAGCTGATTGAACCACTTGAAGAGACCTCTCGTCAAGCGCAACGCGCCAGCGAAACAATAAAACGCCTGCGTCGACACGTCCAAAAAAGTGAAGTAGAATATAAACCACTTGATATTAATGTAGTCATCGAGAATTCCATTTCCTTACTCGAACATGAAATCCAGCGAAATTCGACGGCCTTACATCTAGAACTAAGCCCAGGACCGTTAGAAGCAATTGGAGACGCAATTCAAATTGAACAGGTTTTAGTTAATCTGTTACTAAATGCCATTGAAGCCATGTCTGAAGTACCGCCCAAAGACAGAATGTTACTTATCCAGTCTGATCGAGATAATGAGAATAATTTGGTAATTACTGTGACAGATAACGGTATAGGTTTGAAAAAAGAGGAAGAAAAATCTATCTTTGAAATATTCTATACAACTAAACAAAAAGGACTCGGTGTAGGGTTATCTATTAGCCAAACTATAATTGAAGCCCACGGAGGCAGGCTATACCCTCGAAGAAATAAAACAGGAACGAGTTTTATAATCACTCTTCCCATGATAAATGGAGATACTCACGGTGCTAGCTGAAATGACAAGCGTAAAAGAAGCAACAGTATTTGTGGTCGATGATGACCCTGCAATTCGAAAATCGTTGCGTTGGCTCATTGAGTCTGTCGGTTTAAAAGTGGAAACGCATGAATTGGCAAGCGACTTTTTAGAGAGTTATTCACCTGACTCACCGGGATGTCTGGTACTCGATGTGAGAATTCCTGGAATGAGTGGATTGGAATTACAGGAGAAACTCAGGGATCGTGGCTATGATATTCCAGTAGTTATTGTCTCTGGATATGGAGATGTTCCGATGGCCGTGCGTGCTATGAAAGCGGGAGCTGTCGATTTTCTGGAGAAGCCTGTGAGTGATCAGGTCTTATTGGATTATATTCAAAAAGGAATTGAACGAGATATAAATAATAAAAAGAATCGCTCAGAGAATAAAGAACTAATGGAACGGAAAAAGTCTCTCACACGACGGGAACTTGAAGTGATGGAGCATGTCGTTTCTGGGCAGTCCAGTCGTGAAATTGCAGAGATATTGAATGTCAGCTTTAAAACCATAGAAGCCCATCGGGCTAAAATCATGAAAAAAATGATGGCTAAAAGTGTTCCCAAACTAATTCAAATGGATCTTCTAATTAAGGGAAATGTTTAGTAAAAGTAAATCAGCTACTGTTTTACTTAGCTTTTAAATCTAGTGCGAAGATCAACATCAAAAACATGACATATAAAATTCTGTCTTTATAGATGACTTGGGAACGAATTTGAATACTCATACTGAATTGGAATTAAACGGCGTTCCCATTTGCGACACGTTTGCTGAAGCATTTACAACCGTGGGAACTCGAATTATTGTGACTGCATTGACAGAGTCTTGGGTCAAGACAGCTGCTTCTGAAGTGAGTGGTTATGCCACCAGTGTTATTGCCTGTGATGCGGAAGCAGGTATAGAAAAATTCTTATCTCCCGATGAAAGCCCCGATGGTCGACCGGGAGTGAGCCTGATGTTTTTTGCCTTTGGCCGTTCGGCATTGGAAAAAGCAGTCACAAATCGTGTTGGTCAATGCATACTTACTTGTCCTTCAACAGCCTGTTATTCAGGATTTTCGAATTCAGATCAGGAAAAAAGCATATCCTTAGGCAACCAGTTACGTTTTTTTGGTGATGGATTCCAGGTTTCCAAGAAATGGGACAACCGACGTCTCTGGAGAATTCCAGTGATGGATGGTGAATTCATTTGTGAAGATCAAGTGGGATCTTTCAAAGGAGTAGCAGGAGGGAATCTTATCATTTGTACGACGGACCAAAAAAGCGGGCTACTCGCTACAGAAGCAGCGGTTTCAGTTATGCAGAAAGTGGAACACACGATACTCCCTTTTCCGGGAGGCATCGTCAGAAGTGGTAGTAAAGTCGGTTCGCGCTATTCTAAATTGAAAGCCAGCACTAATGACGCCTTTTGCCCGACGATCCGTGCACAGACAAAATCAGAATTACCTGAGGGTACGGGCTGTGTGTACGAAATCGTAATTGATGGTGCCTCGTTCGATCCGGTTCAACAGGCAATGAAAGCAGGTTTACACACAGTCAGTCAGCAACCGGGCATACTTCAAATCACGGCTGGCAACTATGGCGGCAAATTAGGCAAACACCATTTCCATCTTCGAGACTTAGTCGATTAAGCCGTCAATGAGTGAGAGAGGCTTACTCTTCTTTCCGAAAACTTTCTGAAATCAGCATTTCCTGTTCAAACTGATGGCTTCTACCTGAACCAGTCGCAGGACTGGCACTCTCTGCACGATAGACTCCTTTCAAAAGATGTCGACCAAACAAATTCCCTTTGAAGTGACAATAAATGAACCTCCACGCTCCCATATTCTCTGGTTCTTCTTGAACCCAGTAAACGGGAGTCCCTTCAGGATAGGGAGCCAATGCCTTTTTCAGATCCTCAGTAGGTA
>JAJDEK010000204.1 GCA_029259875.1 Planctomycetaceae bacterium | reverse complement strand
GATCACGGGAAGCAGATTCAACCAGCTTAAAGAAGGATCAGATTGGCGGTCAAACATATTTGCCGTCTGCATCTCTCCCGCGATATAGACTAGGCCTCCACCCGCTTTCGTCACAAAATCACTTAATATTTCCGGGAAATTCACTGGCCACTGAGTTGGATCAGGATCGTACAAGATCACACAGTCATAATCATTGAGTTCTGCCTGAGTGACAGGTAGACGCCGAATAGGCAAATCGCCTGGATGTTCGTACGTTTTATCAGCAGCCATCAGCCAGGATGACAAATTGATCTGTCGATCTCGGAGGAACGTATTACGTAGAAACTGAACTTCAGGAAAGGTAGAACCAGCAATAAACAGAACATTCAATCGCTGGCGAATCACACGCACTTCAGCAGATGCCAAATTATCATCCTGTGAGATTTCCGGGCCGGTATCCATGATCTTGGCCCGAAATTCAAGTTTCCCCGTCTTTGTTTCACTGAACTCATAATTTCGTGGCTGCAACGCGCCTTCCAAATTCAATACAATATCTTCACGAATAAATTCCTGCCAGGGTCCACCATTTCTGCGTTGTTCAATTAGTAACGTCGCGGGTTCTGATTCCATTCCCCGCGATTCAATGTGTACCGTCAGTTGATTGGTATCCTGCACAAAAACCACAGGACTCACTTCCACTTGGCTAATCGCCACATTCCTGGGGCCATCAGTTGTTCCCACGCCAACAGTCACAAGAGGAACTCCTTCATCAGACAGCATCTGTAATACTTCTTCTGGAGGCTCACCTGCCGTCGATTGCCCATCACTCACCAATAAGACACCCGATAATGGCATTCCCGTATAGGCCAACAGCGCCTGTCTGAGAGAGCTGGCAATGGCAGTGGCATTGCCACCAGTCTTCCACTCCTCAGAAACTTTCAATGATTCGGGATTAAACTTGTCTGCAAATTCATGTAGATGAACTGTGCGTGTTCCCTCCGCAGAAAGCGATTTGAGAAATGGCTCATTAATCAGTTTCTGAGTGAGTTGCATGCGATTCATATTTCGCAGCGTGTCTGTGTCGGCAGACATTCCCAGTTTTCGGGATACTTCTGTGGCTTTTTCTTCGTCTTTCCAAGCATCTTTTAATGACATCGAATGCGAGGTATCGAGCAGGACTAACAAGTGAGAAGGAATTTTTTCCTCTTTACTCAGTACCAGGATCGGCTCCAGCAACATTGTAATCACTAATAAAACGATCGAAATACGAATCGTATAAAGCAGGGTACGGCGAAGGAGTGGAACTTGCTGTGCATCGCGTTTATAAAGCCACCAGCCACCGACGATTAGTACTAAAGCTGCCAATATCAATAACAGCATCCAGTCACCTGAAGGAAGTCCCACCCAGTGGGCGGACCAGTCTCCCCCTTCGGTCCAAGACGAAGACTGAATGCCAAATATGATTTCCAGAAACTTATTCAATTTCAAATCTCTCAGTTTAACGCCTTCGACCTATCCAAGTCGCCAGCATACTTTCCGATATGAGACAACCCAGCAATAGAACTGCCAGATAGCGCCATAATTCTGTCCCGTCTGTAGAAAGATCCATTTCTTTCCCTTGATAACGGATTAACTTTAATGGCATACGTCCTAAATACTGTTGTAAAGCTTGTTCATTTAATTTTTTCTGAAGTGAATCTTCTACGTTGGCGTTGATTGCAAATTTTTGTGACTGTTCACCTAGTTGTGGCGCCTGCCACGCTGCTTCAACCACTCCTGCAAATCGAATGGGCGGAGAACTTAACATCGTTTTTGTTTCGTCGATGTTTCCAAAAGTAATTTCGAGCGAATTTGCTTCTTTGTCCAACCAGTTCAATTCACCCGATTGAGGTACTGTGAGCGTTTCCAATTCATAATTGATCGGTTCCCCAGCAATCAGGTTCTCACCACGCTGAATATCTGCGGCAATCTGCTGTGCTGCCACACGCATTGCCAGAACGAAACTGGCTTCTGCCGGCCAATCGCTCCAGTTTTTGTCGGCTGTGATTGTCCAGAATATAACTCGTCCTTCACCAAAACGTTTTTCAATCACAGCCGGAGACTGTTGCGCATCATTCCAACGCGCCAGAACACGCACTTGCTGTTGATCAGTATTTGAATCGAGAGAAACATCAGCAAAACGACGTGGACGCACTCTGCTCAAGAGCTCCGGCGTTAAACTTTTTAAGGTCTCAATTGGTGAATCTGCGATCGGTTCAATCACCAATCCTTGCGTTTGTAAATCTCTTACTTGATTAATTCGGGCCGGCAAAAGACCTTTGCCTCCTTTGAAGAGTCGTTCATTGTATAGTTCCAGATCGAGTTGATCACCGGCAAAAATCATCAGTCCCGTTCCCAACGAAACCAGTTCTTCCAATTCCTTCACGCGCTCTTTCGATAATTGATCGACATTCGCCAGCACAATCAAGTCAGGAGCGGTTAAAAGCTGCGACTTCCAGTTCGAACTTTCTGCCTGAGTTACTTGCCAGTTTGAATTCCCTGCAGAAAGGGCCAGTGCCAGAAAATCGGTCTCACCATCAAACGGATTGAGGCCTGGTTCGCCATCCACTAGCACAACATCGACCATTTGCCGCACATTGATAATTTTTCGTTGAATGTTATCTTCCAGCAACTTATCAGCGGGAATACTAAGTGTCACAACATGCTGTCCTGCTTGATCAAAACGTACACTGACAGGGACATTGACTGTTTTGTCAGCAGGAATTTCCGGTAATGTTACGGGAGTGACATTACCATCAACGGTCAAAAGTGCCTGGCCTGACTTGAGAGGTTCCTCACCCGCATTTTCGATCACCGCCGTTAATTTGAATTCTTGATCTACCAGTGCAATGCGACTTTCTGATTCCAGAGAGTGCAAAACTCTATTACCAGCAGGTTCCTCCCCAATATCAATAAATCTTACGGTTACTTGCTCTTGAGACCAGCGATCAAACAAATCACGTACTTCGACAGTCCAACCAGCGGCCCATAAATCTGAAATGATAATGACTTCTTTGACCGGAAACGTGGATTCCTGTAATTGACGATCAATATCTTCGAACGTTGATATCCAGTGACTGCCCATCTGGCAATTTGATAGCTCGTTGATCCGCGAGATCACTTTGTTGCTTTCGTTTTCCTCCAGATGTGCCATTCGAACCAGTGGTTGGCTTGGATTCGACGCCAGTACGACGGAAACCGAGTCTTGCGGTCCAAGCTGGTTCAACACCTGTCTGGCTGCGTTTTTCGCCCGCTCAAAGGCAGATTGCTCGCCATTTTGATAAGACATACTGAGTGAATCATCAATTACAATCACACGACTGGCACGCCCCTCCACAGACAAGAATCCGGCCAGATTGGTTCCTGAACTAATCGGACGAGCGACAGCCAAAAAAAGTGCTAGTACAGCCAATGTCCTAATAGCCAACAAGAGCCATTGTTCAACTCGTAACCGACGTTTATTTGTCTTCAATGTCAGTTTCAGATATTCCATCGGCGCCCAGTCCACGCGGATAAACCGTCGCCGGTTTAACAGGTGAATAATGATGGGAGCAGTTGCTAGAACCGTTCCCGCCAATAAAAGGGGGGCCAGAAAATGCATAAATTGCTTCGAGACCTTCTTTCAGATTGCTAGAGTGTTTTCGTTTCAGGGGCAGGGGAGTTTGTTTCGCTTTGTTCTCCCTGACGCGACGTACTGCTTAGCGATGACATTCTTCCGCGATGCGTTTTCGCAGGCGCATACTGACGGTTGTGTAAATAATTACTAAGTACAGCTCCTAGATTCTCATCCGTCAAAACTTGCAAATAATCAATTCCACAATACTGACAACGCTGACGCGAATCCTGAATGAATTGCTCCATTGCGGCCTGATATGCCTTATGGAATGCCCAGGGTTCCGCAAAGACCTCTTCTTCGCCTTCAATATCCCGAAAAATCACAGAGTCTTTGAAAGGCATCTCTAATTCATCACGATGTAATATATGTACGATAATTACTTCATGCCCTGCATGTTGTAACTTACCCAACGATTCATAAAACGGGTCTAGGGGAGTCAACAAATCAGAGAGTACAACGACCACACCTCGCCGATGGATCTGATCAGCGACTTGTGAGACAGCCGGGCCGATATCAGTTTCTCCCGCCAATTCAACCCGCTGTAATACTTCAATAAATTTCGCAAGATGTGAAGGAGTCCCCCCAGTTCGTAAGTCTTCTTGAACCTGGTCATTCAAAATAGCCAATCCTACTGCGTCTCTCTGCTTTAATAATACGGCTGAGAGCGAAACAGCAATCGTGGCGGCGCAATCATATTTTGAAAAGGAAGGGGCGCCGTAAGACATCGACTTCGAAGAATCGACGATAAATACCGCACGTAAATTCGATTCTTCTTCAAATCGCTTGATATAAAATCGATCCGATCGTGCATACGCTTTCCAGTCCAGATTTTTCAAATCATCGCCAGGCGTATAGCTGCGATAGTCAGCGAATTCAGGGGAGAGACCATGCAACGGACTTCGATGCAGACCGGCAATCGTACCTTCTACTGGTTGTCTTGTTTTAAAACCAATCCCAGCGATTCTTCCTATAGTTTCAGGATTTAAGTATTCTTTCAAACTGTCCATCCTTTCCAGCCGCGTTCTGATGCAAAGGAATTTCCTCGATCAGCCTTTCGATCACTGTATCTGCCGTTTGCCCTTCTGATTCTGCGTTATAGGACAACACAATTCTG
>JAJDEK010000203.1 GCA_029259875.1 Planctomycetaceae bacterium | reverse complement strand
TGGTTTTGTTCGTCCCAGCGATTTTCGGCAGACGGTTCCTGAACCATTTAGCAATCATTGCGATATGCTCTATCTCAATTCCACTCTTCAACCCGGGCAGGAATTACTTGATCTTCTCACTCATGAAGTCACCCACGCTGCCGTCTCCAGTGTTCGCTCTGCTCAAATCGACCTACATACTGCCTCGTTAGCGGATGAGGAAGACTGGTTGAACGAAGGCATTGCTCACATTATGGAGCCTGGTTATACAAATCGTGATTACCGTATCAGCGAGTTTTATCGTAGCCCCGAATCCTACCCACTTGTGGTACCCGATTATTACCGCGCTCACCTCTGGCGAAATCATGGATGCCGGGGAGCCGTCAATCTGTTTCTGGACTGGTGCAATCAAATCGAGCCTGCTCACAATTTTCCATACCGATTTACGCATCATCCACTCACCGGAATTGAAAAAATAGAACAACTCACATCGATTCCCTTCCCAGAGCTATTTCGGCAGTGGTCTCTGTATCTTGTAAAACAAGCTTTGCAGAGAACCATTCAAAAGAAGTCTACCACTCCTCGACCAGGCTATGATTGTGGAAAATTTCTCTTAGCGGGGCCCGCACTGCGAACTTGGAATTTATTAAGCAACCCGCAGACTTCACTCAAGATCTCAGCGACAGCTTCAGGATTTTTGCACCTCAAATCAGAGGATCGGCTGCCCCAAAACGTCACGATTAAAGTCAACGGCTTCGAGAACATGCAGCTAACGCTCATACGCATTCCCAAAAGCAAGGAGCGACTCTCTTTGACCGCTGCCTATACCAACCTCAATACGAAAGCAAGCCCGTTACCAAAATTAGTTGAAATCCGACTAAGTTGCATTCATCCCAGTGGTTCAACAGTCAAGAGAATTAGTCTGGAATATTCCGGCGCTTATCTCTCTCGTGTAGAGCGACAACCCCGGAAGTTTCAAACCAGTGAACTTGAATCATCACTAACACAATCAGAAAAATTACAAGTTGCACAAAGCGATACACGACCTGATAGTGGGAACCAAGTCACAGATTTTCTAATCCGTATCCCCCAAAGTAAACTACAGAAACGCTCTCAACCAGTCATTATGACTTTCAAAGCGATAGCAGAAACAGAGAACGAATTGCAGTTCGCAGGCCAATGCGAACTCAAGCTCCCTCTCAAACCCATTCACCGTCTGGCTAAGGCTACATCTTCAGATACGACAGTGAAATGATAAATTTGCCAGATTAAAAACTGGAATCTTCATCCTGGTTTTCGCCAGTATATTTCAACCGTGTCGCGAACAATTTCTTTAAGCGAGAGACAGGATACATACGCACGATTTTATTCTTATATGTAATCCTTCCCTGATCATCGCGCGCCAATTGGGCTGCAATATCGGGTTTGGCTAGACCTGCATATAAAGCAGCAAACGTTTCTGGATCAACACCATTTCCAGCTTCGAGGTCATCCATCGCATTGACCCCGCCACAAGTGACGGCGAATGCGTTCAATCCTTTGGTGACTGGTCGCATAAAATTCTCTTGCTCCAACGCGGATTGCGCTTCAACTAATTCTTTGGTACCACGTTTAATTTTATCTTCGGTCTCCTCTGTAGGAGTCCCTGAACTTTGTTGTGCGTGTAATGTCGTGCTCTGAAAGCTCTGAGAGGCTCCCAAAACATAGCCCACTGTAATCAAAAGCAAACCAATAACGACCTGGCTCAACTTGGACATGAAAGACTCCCCATGAAATCAACTTTTGTTATGATTGGTTTCTATTTAAGATGGAAACAATCAACTGACTGATCAAATGAATGCAGTCTAGAGGCTCAAATAGAATGACATGATTGAATGTCAGTAACCCATATTTACTAATAATTATCAGGTCAGGTCAATAAGAACCCTGTAAAATCAACTCGATCTGCTCTGATAAAATACTGTTAAGAGCATAATTCGGGCAAAATTTTCGCAAACAGGTATGTAACAAGCCCAGACTCTTGACTAAATTTCGATTCAAAAAGCCAATTGAATATGACTATCGAAGAATTTCAACAAGCCTTATCCAACATCGTAAGGCAATTCCAGACAGCGGATTACGATGCTAGACACCAGCTACTGGATCTTTCGGATAAAATAACGGGATTAGCAGATGAAGTACCAGAATTAGTGCCGGATCATCTCAGATCGGAATGGGAATCTATCTGTGCGGAAGTCAATGAACTGCAGCCCACGTTCAAAAGCCAACGAAAAACATCGATCCTGTTTGATCGACAAGGTATGGGACAACCAGGAGTTCAAAGAGCTAAGGCCCTCATCACAAGGATTGTAGCTCTCTCACAATTGGTGAGCCGTCTGGATAATAAGCGCAATCCACCTGTTTGAGCGAATTCTCATCACAATGAAGCGTAAGTCTATTAATCAAACAACAATACGGTCCATGTGATTCAATATGATCGCTTTATGCTCTTCAATGGCAGCCTGATCGTCCGATTTACATGCCGTCTCGAATGCGGCTGCGATCTCTGAAAGCTCTTCAAAACCGTAACCAGCACTCGCACCTTTTAATTGGTGGGCTAATACTTTGAGTTCCTCAACCTGATCAGATACAGAAGCTTGACGCAAAATCTCTTTTTTCTCTTCAATTCCATCGACGAACATTTCAATCAAGTCGAGAAAATCTTCATCATCACAAAATGATGATCGAACCGGAGCATTTTCCAGTGTATCTACCATATTTCCCATTTCCTTAATTTGAAGGTATTTTACCGAACGCATTCTCTGTTACTTTTTGGTCCACTCAAATGTCATCTTGTTCTAGTGGTTGAAGAGTCAAGTGGACAAGTACATCAATTTATAGCTTGGAGTTTTTTAGAGGGATGAAAAATTGCTGAATTAAGCCAATTTCAAGGTGGGGTAAATTACTGCAACGAATTAAATGCACTGATTATGACTAATATGCCGATATGAAAATGACCCAATCAGATCAAGGCGATGTATCTTTTAGTTACATTTTATTGCGTTCCTCAAATGTACCACGACAAAAAAGTATACACACGAACACAAAACATCGTGTCTGATATTGACTCTGTCCCGCTTCTTACCGTATACAACTTCGGACAATCTCTGCTGAACTAAGCCTATTGTAAAATCGATAACCCCTTTCAATTTCTCCAATATTAATACCAATCATTCATGCGATTGCTTCAGCGCTATATTCTCTTCGAGTTGCTGCGTGTTTTTACTTTGATGATCACAGTTCTAACAGTCCTATTGGTGTTTGTGGGAGCCTTCCAACAAGCAACCAGTCAGGGCTTAGGGGCAATTCTTGTCCTTAAAATCATCCCTTTCATCGTCCCCAGCATGTTACCGTTTACCATTCCAGCCACACTACTGTTAACCGTGTGTGTGGTTTATGGGCGTATTTCCGGTGATCAGGAAATTACAGCGGCGAAGGCAGCCGGCATCAATGTCCTCTCACTACTCTGGCCTTCCTTCATTTTGGGAGGATTCCTCAGTCTCGGGTCATTATTGTTAAGCGATCAAATTATCCCCTGGGCTGAAAAAAATATTGAAAACACCATTGCCTGTGAACTAGAAAGCATTTTTCTGGATAAACTCCGTTCCCAAAATCAGGTACATGATCCAGCAAGTGGAATTTCTATCACCGTAATGGGGGTTCGTGACAAAACGCTGCTGGTCCCCACATTCCGGTATTCGCCCGCTAATAAGCAACCTGTGCATCTCCAAGCGGAAGAAGCAACTCTGGAATTTGATCTCGAGCACCAGCAAGTCATCCTGCACATCCTAAAAGGGCACATCGACTTCCCAGGAAAACCTCGATTTTATGTTGAAAAAGATGACTTTCCTTTTCCGCTCCCCAGTCAAAGCGCCATGGCCAAACCAAGACATATGACGGTTCGATCCATCAAATCAGAACTAGGAGGCCTTCAAGAAGAGCGTGATGAACTGGAGTTTCACCGTGATATTGAAGTCGCAATGGTACTGGCTCTAGGCGATTTTGAACGATTTAACTCGCCAGAAATCAATACGGATTTACCTCAGAATCAAGTCAAAACAAAACGGCAAAACAAACTCAAAACTGCACTCGCAAGCCGATTCGCATTGAGCTGCAGTTGTTTCTTTTTTGTGCTGGTTGGCTGTCCGTTTTCGATTGCCCAGGCACGCAGACAATTCCTCACCAGCTTTTTTATGGTCTTCATGCCCATTCTTCTGTTCTATTACCCTATCGTTTTATTGACGATGAATTTAGCAAAACTGGGTAAAATTGAAGCAGGTTGGTCTCTGTGGGCAGGCAACATCGGTTTGTTTTTGATTGCCATTCATTTACTGCGAAAAGTGCTTCGAAATTAAGACCTTGTTCTCGCAAGCTCTTTTATTTCCATTGCGAAAAAAACGTAGTCAATCGCTGAGTTTCGCCAAAAATATACATGGCAGCGGTAATATGTCCCGAATCCAGCCAGACTAACTCCGGCTTCTTACCGATCGATTCCCACAACGCGATTGAACTTTTGGGAGGTAGAATTTCATCGTGTTTTGCAACCACCATCAATACATCACGGTTCTGCAAGAGATGCCCATAAGTGTGAGGATCAACGGGCGACATGATTTTCAGAAATGATTCGTATGTTCCACCACTCTTTAACCACTGCTGCCGAAATTGCTTGGCGTGTGGATGCGGATTTTCCCAAATCCCCAAAGCAAGATTTCCTCCCCCCAGATAGATGGCCACTTTCTTGAAGCGGGGCTCTGCAGCAGAAGAAAGGGCCGACATAATCCCTCCCAAACTAATTCCTGTCACTCCCAGTCGACTTGCATCGACCTCGTCTCGACTCATCAGCCAGGCAGTCGCCTGCCGTATATCCAACACCGCTTGAGTCATCCCTTCTGCGGTATGCTGGGGCACAAAAGAAATCATACGACGATAACGATCTTCGCCAACACCACGTCGCTGCGCATAATATGGCATTTTGATCGTTAGCGCTGCAATGCCCTGTCGTGCCAATGAATTTGCCGACATCTCCGAAAGCTC
This sequence comes from Planctomycetaceae bacterium, assembly GCA_029259875.1. Lineage (GTDB taxonomy): Bacteria > Planctomycetota > Planctomycetia > Planctomycetales > Planctomycetaceae > Gimesia. The sequence continues at coordinate 1,064 of JAJDEK010000203.1, read as the reverse complement.
AAAACCTCCACCCAAAATATGCAAGCAGACACATGCAGGAAAAGGCCCTGGCCCCTCAGGCTGATAGTAACGACCGTGAACGGTATTATTTGCTTCTACTTTTGTTTTAACGGGTGAAGGGAATGTGACATCATAAACGCGAACTGGCCCACTCATCCGCTTGAACTTGCAAGTATACGGAAACGTATGGGGATCGAGGTGAAAACGATCTGGAACTTTGCCTTCCATCTCAGTCGTTTGAAAGCGAACCTGCCCCTGCTCTGGTATGTCCACATACACAGGACCGGTTGGTTTATTTTCCGCCCTGCTTTGTTCGCTCATCACTGTGAGACAAGCGATAATTCCCAAAGCCAGGATAAGAAAACGTCGTTCTGAAAACATGCGTTGCTTCAAAGCCATTGTGTCGAAGATTCCCGTTCTACTAAGATTAAATGGAAACGGCCACAATTTCAGATTTGTGGCTGCATTGCACATATTGATCCATTTTAGACCAATTCTTCCCAATTATGTAGACCGATTTCGACTGAACAGACAAGGAGCAAAAAAAGAAGTAGAAAATGTAAGCTGAGATTACGATTCCCTATCAGACCAAGTCTCGACAGGAGTTTCGTCTTTAATGCCTTTCCCAGCGTTGAGTACCCGTTCAATTTCCTCAGCAGACATTCCGGCCGCTAACATATGATGTTTTAAATCCACATCTTTCTGGTGACAAGCCGCTTTCGTCCAGGCACTAGCAACGATTGCGATAATCCCACAGAGAAAAGGTAACCCAAACAGACAAATGACGGCTGTTAAGCCTACGACATCAAAGTTACCCATAATTCTCTCCTGAGATGCATCAAAGAATCCAAATCTTGTTAGATTGATGTAAGTTCGTTGATCCGGTTAGAATATTTGCTGCCAGATTATTTTAATAGGAATTATTTTTGAGATACCATTATGATACTTAAAATCAGGCGATTTTCTCTATAAATTGTTATGAGTCAGTAATTTCGGGAAACAGAGTAATTTGACTCCCGCTCATCTACTGATAATAATATAAGGAGAGCGTGAACTTTTTCTAT
>JAJDEK010000202.1 GCA_029259875.1 Planctomycetaceae bacterium | reverse complement strand
GCCATATCAGGCCGTCCCCAGGGACCATAAACCGTAAAAAAACGTAAGCCAGTTGTCGGTAAATCATATAGATGACTATAACTGTGAGCGATTAATTCATCGGCCCGTTTCGTGGCTGCGTAGAGACTAACGGGATGATCCACTCGATCTTGTGTGGAATAAGGTGTCTTTCGGTTAGCTCCATAGATGGAACTCGATGACGCGTAGACAACGTGACGAACTTGAGTTTCTCGACAGTTTTCCAAAAGATTGACAAAGCCCACAACATTACTTTTTACATATTCCAAAGGTTTTTTCAGGGAGTTTCGTACGCCTACTTCTGCAGCCAGATGAACCACCTTTTCAAATGATGACTCCTGAAATAGTTGTGACATCGATTTCACATCAGTAATATCGGTCTCGAGAAACTGAAATGCCGATTCTTGTTGCAATTCTTGGAGACGGTCGCGTTTTAATTGCACGTCATAATGAGCGTTGAGATTATCAATCCCAATCACAGGATGTCCTTGCGACAGAAGACGGGACGTGACATGAAACCCGATAAAACCCGCTGCCCCCGTCACCAGAATACGGCTCATGATGTTTCCTGATTCATTAGGTCTTGATAGTAGGCAACGGTCTTGGTCAACCCTTCCTGCAAAGAGACTTGAGGTTCCCAGTTCAGAATCGTTCTTGCTTTTGTGATATCAGGACAGCGTTTTTTGGGATCATCAGTCGGAAGTGGACGAGACTCCAATTGAGATTTTGATTTGACAATCTGAAGAACAGACTCTGCCAGTTCCAACATGCTATTTTCAACTGGATTTCCCAGATTGACCGGTCCAGATGTCTCATCTTGAGCCATCATCTTCAAGAATCCTTCGATCAAATCATCGACATAGCAGAACGAACGCGTCTGTGTTCCATCACCATAAATTGTGAGAGGCTCTCCGCGTAATGCCTGATTGATGAAGTTTGAGATAACACGCCCATCATTGGGGTCCATCCGTGGTCCATAAGTATTGAAGATTCTTACAATTCGAATTGGCAGTTGATGTGCCTCATGGTAATTCATACACAATGACTCGGCGATGCGTTTTCCCTCATCGTAACAACTTCGTGGACCAATAGGATTCACGTGCCCCCAATATTCTTCAACTTGAGGATGCACTTCTGGATCGCCATAAACTTCAGAAGTAGATGCATGCAAAACTTTGGCCTCACAACGTTTTGCTAATCCCAGGATATTGACCATTCCTACGGTCGAAGTTTTGATTGTTTTGATCGGATTATACTGATAGGCAACCGGGGAAGCAGGACAGGCTAGATTATAAATTTCATTCACTTCTAAATGGATAGGATGTACGATGTCATGCCTGATTAATTCAAATCGAGGATGTCCTATCAAATGTATGATGTTCTGCTTACTGCCTGTGAAGAAGTTATCAATGCAGATCACATTCTTCCCTTGCTCAATGAGCCTGTCACAAAGGTGACTTCCTAAAAACCCAGCTCCACCGGTCACTAACACAGAGTCCATCAGTTGTTTAAGTCCTTCGCGTACCTTGTCGGTTTTTATTAATGGATGAATAACTCACTCGTCTTCAAAGACTATCATTAGTTTAATGCAAGGTCATAGCAATAGCGAGAAAAAGAACACACTCGGAAGTCTCTATTTATCTCAAATTTACAATTAGAATTGAAAATAGAGAAAAGGACTTTCAGTACTGAACCTTAAAACACAAAGGGCTAACAAGGAACCTAAAACAACTGCCGTCTGCCAGCGTGGTTTAAAGTTCCAATTCCATGCGTTCGGAATACAAAAAACAATGAATAATAGAGAAATCAAAAGTGGTAGTGATTTTTGAATGACTGTCCAATCTTCAGGCGATCCATACATTCCATGAAGCCCTATCATGGAAGCCAGAATATTTCCACACATTGTCATATCTGATGACCGAAAGATAACCCATCCAACAACCACTAAGAGAAATGTGACCCATCGCCCTATCAAGGAGGGAATCTCGATTTTTTTCCAGGATCGAATCGCAAAATAAGCAGCTAACAATCCCCCGTGATAGAGCCCCCAAATCACGAACGTCCAGTTTGCTCCATGCCAGAGGCCTCCTAAAAACATGACAATCACCAAATTTCGCAACGTTCGGAAATGCTTTCCATGACTCCCCCCCAGAGGAATAAATAAATAATCCCGCAACCAGCTTGAAAGTGTCATATGCCAACGACGCCAGAAATCTGAAATATTCGTGGCCTGGTAGGGAGAATTGAAGTTTTGGGGAAATGAGAATCCCAGCATCAACCCTAATCCCACAGCCATATTGCTATATCCGGCGAAATCAAAATAGAGTTGGCAAGTATACCCTAACATACAAAACCAGCTCCCGACGAAAGCCAGGGATTGATAATTTTCCATCAGAGGTTCAAAAGCCGCCGCGATCAGATCAGCGAATAACACTTTCTGAACCATGCCAATAACAAAAAAGTAGATGCCACGGGCAAACTGATTCTGATTAATTTTTTCAGGAATCGACCTTAATTGACTTTCGATTTCCGTATAACGCACAATCGGACCGGCAATGAGTTGAGGAAACATTGAAACATAAGCAGCGAAGTGCCAGAAACTTTCGGTCGGTCGTGCTTGTCTGCGGTAAACATCAATTGAAAAACTCATCGTTTGGAATGTATAAAATGATATCCCGGCAGGTAAAATGATATCGGGAACGGGAATCTCTCCCCCACCGGCAATCCAAGCTGTCAGAGAATTAATTGATTTCGCAAAGAAACCGGAATATTTAAAGAACCCTAAAATTCCTAGATTGGAAATCAGAGAAACAACCAACCAAAACAATCTACGGTTTTTCAGTATACTTTTATGAATCAGTTGGCCACATCTATAATCAATGAGAGTTGAAATGAATAATAGCGCAACAAAACGATAGTCCCACCACCCATAAAATGTGTAACTGGCGATGACCAGACTGATCAGCCGAAAACGTGTATTTAATAAAGGGCTCCACCAGACCAGCAACACGATTGGTAGGAATGCCAACACAAAAATATAACTGTTAAAAAGCATTATTTTTTTTGCCTGATATTCTAGGTATCATACAATTGATGATTCGGCGATTATTCATAACAGTTGCATGCACACCATCATGAAAATCATCAGCTATCCCTTGAAATGAATCGATTTTAGAAAATTCGTAAAATCGAACATGTTTTTTTCCACATTGATCATTTAAATAAGTAATGACCTCTTCTCTTCTGTGCTTGAATGTGGTCTTCTCTTCCAAATCGCTAATCAATTCAGGATGTAAGGGAGTTAAAAAGACGAGCAGTTTAATATTTTTTTCATAGCATTCTTGTAGAAATGTTTCGAAATATTCACACCGAATTTTCGAAAGAGAATCAAACCCGTTGTATCGCCGAGCATAGTCAGATTTGTGAAACTCAATTTCTTTTGCAAGATCAAATGTCCCATCTGCATTTTGTTTTTTTGTCAAACGATCTACCATCATTCCATTCGAAATAAACTCATTATTTGCATCACCTTTCCCCCCATCCCATAGCTCTAACTTCAAAGACCGAAGCGAATCTTTCAACATGTAAAATTTCAAATTTTCTTTGACTAATTTACGGTGACGGGTGAATTGAGTTTTCCATTTTTGAACAGAATCCCCTTGTAATTCAGTCAGGTTATCAAAAAGTTCCGGACAATTTGCTAAACGGGAATCCATTGGCAACGCATCTGTAAATGAGTAAATATCGACTCCTAAAATCGCCATTTCTGGTGGCTTCCCACAACGTTTTTCATAGTGCCTTAATATCGCTAAATAATCCTCAGGCATTGCTGAATTAACACCAAAATTAAAAAAGTCATAACCAAATATTGACTTCAAATAATCGGGCTCCATTCGCATAACACGGGAGGATCCGATAATCACTCCTTTAGGTTTTGTGTTTAACTGCGAAAGTAAATACACCTTGTCATTACGTGCTGTTTGAACAAGGGGTCGAAAAAATGTAGTTCCATAATCACCATATGGATTCACAATATAGTTGGTCAGAAAAATCAATCCGAAAGCACCTAACCAGGATATGAGAAATATTTGACAGAATCTCTTACTCTGCTTATCAATTTTCAGGTCGTTTTGTGTTTCAGACATTTTCATCTCGATATCTATACTGGATAGCGTGGTTCCGAAAACATTTTCTCTAATTATTTATTGAGGCTCAGAAAATTATCTGGCTGTCCTCACGAAGCAGTTCTTTCTTTTTTTTGATTCGATACAACATCATTGATTAATCGATAAAGCAATTGTTTGTCGTGTTCGACTTCAAATCTTGACCTGTTAAGAAATGCCAAGTGAACATTGTTGATCTTCTCGAGTTCTTGAGGGAGATTAATTCTTGCCTGTAATTCTGTTAAATTTGTTGAAAGCTGATGAAATGAACGCGATAGAATAACCCATTCTGACTCAAGCCTGGCATGCTCACTTAAAACTTGTTTCCCTGAAACAAGTCCTTGATCTATTGTCGAAATGCCGCCCACCCCAAAGGGCATCTTAGCATTTCGACATATGCCAGCCATTTTTTCCACCATGCCATTTGACATCAGCTCGAACACAAAACTGAGTTCTAAATCGAGATGTAAATCATTTAAGCCAATGTGGATTTGAGTCACTCCGGGAACCTGAACGATTTCAGCAAGGCTCTGCATAGCTCCTATGGTTTCAACTAACGGAACAACTGCGGCACGATGTTTCACACGCTGACAAAACCAGTCAATTTCCTCTACAGACCGAAACATGGGAAGCATTAAACAATCTGCTCCCTGATCTAATACGTTTTCAATTTCTTCAGCTGAATTAGGATTGAGCGGATTTAGCCTTACTAACACTTCTGCTTGATTCACCGCTGCTTTGACTCTGGAAATATTTTCCACACTGTGTCGGGATATCACCGTATCCCTGCCTCCCTGTCGTTTCACTTTACCAATCAATTCCAGGTCAACAAAGATCCGCTCTACACCACATAGATCTACATATTTAGCAATTTCAGGGCAATCGGTAATAAATAAATACTTCATTATAAAGTCAGTCTCCTATTGAACCTAGGCAGTTGATTCTTCAAGATCCATAAGATGGCCCCAAAACAGACTAGTCCCAGTAATATAGAATAAGTAATCAGTAATAATGGCTCAGAGACTAACCTGACCATCATTGCCGAGAAGGCAATACCCAATAATGTCAGCAGGATTAAAGCAGCACAGTGTTTAATATTGACTCCTTCAATAACAGAGACTTTTAATTTTACATGTAATGAAATTGTCAATGCTAAAAAGTGAAACCAGCTAGCAATGACAAATGCAAGCATAACCCCGGAGACTCCCATCGAGTCTCTTAAAACCATGGAAAATAAGATTAGACAACCCAACGATATTATGCTGATCTTGAATGGAACCATGGTTTCATGTCTCGCATAAAACACATCCATTGTGAGAATTGAAAGGATCAATGCCGGTATTGAGATGATCGCAATCTGCAATAATTTTGCTGTGTTGGCAGAATCTAATGCTGAAAACAGGCCTCTTTCAAAAAGCAGAGAAACAACTGGTTCCGCACAACCATAGACGGCAACAGTTACTGGAATTGTTATTAAGAGAATTAATCCCGCCGCATGACTGATTAATTTTGCGCCTTCGGCTGTGTTTCCTTCAGAAAAAATGCGACTTAATCGTGGAAAAATTACCATTGTTAGTGTAGCGCCCAACAGCCCACGTGGCAGTTCCACTAGTTTTATGGCATATTCAAACAAACTGATTCCGCCTTCAAATGCTGAAGCAAAAGAACGTGATACTACTGGAAATGCAACAACAACTCCGATCGCAGTCAGAGCATGGAAATATTTCAGCATTAAGCTTCGATTCAAAGTAGAGAATCGTGTTAACGATTGAAATCCACCACGAAGAGATCCAACGGCAAAGCAGCTTACTACTTGAGTTAGTAATCGAAATGAAACGGCCACAACGACAGCCCAAGCGATGATTGTGATATTTTCAGGTGTCACCCAGAAAAATATTGCCACCAGAAGAATAATGTTGAAAAACAAATTGCCATACGCCGGAATCGTTGGTTTGTGATAACCTTGCAAAGCAGCTGCGGTGACTGCAGTGACGGCACTAATTGGAAAAGCTAATAAAACAATCGTGATTAATTTACTGGCATCATTAATTTGTGAAGTTGTAAATCCAGAGGCTAACAACTGGGTAAACCATGACGAACAAATCGCTAATATAATTGCGAACAAACTGGAAATCACAGCAACAACAAAAAAAGATTGAACAATCAGTTGATTGGCGCTCTGCTCAGAAATATTTTGGCTTCTACGATGCATTTCCGGAACTAACACAGCGGCCATCGCACCACCAATTAACATCGCATTCAAGATATCAGGAACGGATATTACTAATATAGCCAGATCATTCGCATGTGAAACTCCTAATACGGAAGCAAGCCCCAGCACTCGGAATAAGCCTGTCAAACGCCCCAATAACATTGCGATGGCAACTAACATTACTGCCAGAGAAACGGATCGCCCCACCATTTGATCTAAAACCTTCCTGAAATCTCAAAAGGTTTCACAAGTAATGCTTTGATCCACACAATCCGTTGCATAAATTATTTCCAATCCCTCGGAATCATCTCTAATTCTATGATCAATTAAATTGTGTAACGTTCTGCATTAAAAAAGTGAATATTACGGCCTACCCACTCTGCAGTCTTCTCCAATCCACTTTTGAACGAAACTTCGCTCTTCCAACCAGTTAATTGATGAATCTTGGTATTGTCAGCTAAAAGGCGATTGACTTCACTTTTTTCGGGACGAATCCGATCCTCGTCACAAAGAATGGGAACATCCCGCCCAGTCACTTCCATCAGTATTTTCGCTGTCTCTTCAATCGACCATTCTTCACCACTACCAATGTTGACAACTTCTCCCTCCGATTGTTTGCACAAAGCTAAAGCAATCATCCCAGCGGCCGTATCGGTCGCAAAATTAAAATCGCGTGTCGGTGTTAATGCACCTAATTTCAATTCTGTACATCCAGCTTGTAATTGGCTGGCAATGGTGGGAATGACTGCCCGAGCGGTCTGCCTTGGACCATAGGTATTAAACGGCCTGGCGGTGACGACTGGTAATCCGAAAGAGAGATAAAAACTCTCTGCCATCTTGTCGGCTCCAATTTTACTGGCAGAGTAAGGTGACTGACCAACTAACGGATGATCTTCATCTATGGGTACACGTTGCGCGGTTCCATAAACTTCTGAAGTCGAAGCCTCTAAAAATCTCGCTCCATTTATTTTGGCCAATTCAAGTAATCGCCGAGTTCCCTCAGAGTTAACAAGCATTATTTCCAGGGGAATTTTTTTAAAATCGATTGGAGAT
>JAJDEK010000201.1 GCA_029259875.1 Planctomycetaceae bacterium | reverse complement strand
TTGGTCTGTGCCATTCTGCTGGGAAAACGCCTGGGATATGGACAGGAACCAATGCCTCCACATAATTTGACATATACTTTCATCGGTGCCACGATGCTATGGGTCGGTTGGTTCGGCTTCAATGCAGGTAGTGCTGTAGGTGCTAATCCAGCAGCTGTGAATGCTTTTGTCGCTACGCATTTGGCTGCTGCTGCCGGTGTTTTGGCCTGGGCTGCTGCGGAATGGTTTTATAACGGAAAGCCCAGTATTCTGGGCGCCTGCTCAGGAGCAGTTGCGGGTTTGGTTTGTATTACACCCGCTTGTGGAACCGTTACCCCTCTTTCCGGTATCATTCTCGGATTCTTGGCCGGCTTTGCCTGTTATTTCGCATGCACCACTCTCAAATCGAAATTCAAATACGATGACTCGCTGGATGCGTTTGGAGTCCATGGCATCGGTGGTACTGTTGGCGCCATCCTCACAGGAGTGTTTGCCACACGAGCAATCACAGGAACAGATACAAATGGTGTAGGTTCTGGTTTACTGGAAGGTAATACGCAACAATTTATCAATCAGTTAGTGAGTGTGGGTGCTGCGATTGTTATTTCAGTCATAGGAACCATTATTATTCTGAAGCTGATTGATTTGACCATGGGCTTACGAGTTAGTAAAGATGGTGAAATTCAGGGTCTTGACTTAAGTCAACATGGTGAAGAAGGATACATTTTCCTCTAAGATTTTGGATTCTGAGAGCCAGCATCAGGCTGGCTCTCATTAATTTCCTTAAGAAAAGTGGACCTTAAAAACGATACAAGCGATTAGTTTTCATTGTTTTTAAGGAAATTAAATTGATGTATCGAGATTTCCCTTCGAATTCGATATAATACTATAAGTGTGATAGTCGCTTGGGTTTCCGAAAGCGCTGGAAGAAAACCGAGCATTTTCTGGGAGTATGATTCCGATGAAAAAAGTGGAAGCTGTCATCAGACATTTCAAGCTGGAAGAAGTGAAAGATGCTCTGACTGAAATTGGTGTTCAAGGAATGACGGTCTCTGAAGTCCGTGGTTTTGGGCGCCAAAAAGGCCATAAGGAACAATATCGTGGTGCTGAATACACGGTTGATTTCCTACCAAAAGCCAAAATGGAAGTGATCGTTCCCGATGATCAAGTGAAAGCCGTAGTCGACACGATTTTAGAGTCAGCACGGACCGGTCAAATCGGTGATGGGAAGATCTTTGTGATGCCAGTCGAAGACATTATTCGTATTCGAACTGGTGAAGCGGGAGATACCGCCCTTTGATAACACTGCGTAAAGCGAGGGGTGTTTTGCGCCCCTTTTGCTTTGCATTTGTGCAAATGTGACTCAAATTACGGTTTTTCGAAAGTAGTCCTTGATGAAAAAGATACAGGCAATCATACGCCACTATAAATTGGAAGAGGTCAAAAACGCGATTTCGGAAATCGGAATCAGTGGAATGACAGTCAGTGAGGTACGTGGTTTTGGTCGCCAGCGTGGTCACAAAGAAACTTATCGGGGTAATGAGTATATCGTTGATTTTCTTCCCAAAGTAAAACTCGAAGTCGTTGTTCAAGATGATATGGTTCAAAAGTCAGTCGAGACGATTACGGAAGTTGCACGTACCGGTCAAATCGGCGATGGGAAAATTTTTATCACTGATCTGGATGAGGTCATTCGAATCCGCACGGGAGAGACCGGACCGGAAGCCGTTTAGTCATCAAGTTGCTTCCTTCTACTACTTTCCGTCATGAACCCGGGCAACCTTTTTTCTTTTTCGTTTCAGCCTGGAATTTTTGATGTCATACATTTCTCCCACAAGCTCTGCACAACCATTTGTTGTCTATCGAGCGAAGCTGGAGCAAGCCAGAGAACGTGGCCAGGAATTATTACAGAGTGGTGCAAGTGGCTTGCAGATCGCGACTGCGATTGCAGAATCAATTGAACAATTAATCCTGCAGATTATCCAAGACCAATTCATCCAGTTACCCGAAGCACAGAAAAAGTTAATTAGCCAGCATAGCACGATCATGGTGATCGGCGGTTCGGGACGTGGTTTAATGGCCCCGTATTCTGACGTCGATTTGCTGTTTCTTTATCGCAGTCAGATTACCAATGAATTCTCGGAATTCGTCGGAAATATTGTGCGTAATTTTTGGGACACCGGATTGAAACTGGGACATAGTGTGAGAACCATCGCCGACTCGGTCAAGATGGCGCGCACAGAACCAGAATTTGCCACTGCCATGATTGAGGCACGCTCGATCTGGGGAGATGAACATCTTGCCGAACAACTGATCCGCAGTTTTTATCGGCATGTCATTTTATTTCGCAGGCGAATATTCTTTGAACAATGCGTCACAGCACGTCGAGAAGAACGCCAGCAGCATGGCGGTGCTGTCATGCAGTTGGAACCTGATATCAAGCGTTCCCCAGGAGGCTTACGAGACATCCATTTGCTGCGCTGGGCGGGCTACGCACGTTATGGAACAGCAAACCTTGATATGCTACGACTGGATAGCCGGATCAACAGTCGCGATGTTCGAACGTTGAAACATGCCCGTGATTATCTACTCAAAGTGCGCATTCAACTACACTATGAAGCTGGCAAACAACAGGACTTATTTACTAAAGACACACAGCTCTGGATGGCGGAGCAACGCCATATTGAAGGCACAAACGGACAACGTCCTGTCGAACTTCTGATGCAAGAGTATTTCCGGCACAGCAAAGCCGTCGCTGAAATTACCGAACGTTTTATAAAAGCACATCGCCCCCAACCCATTTTCTCTCGGGTGTATAACTTTTTAATGACGCACCGTTCGGATTCAATTCTAAAAATTGTGCCAGATCATCTGGATGTCGTTCCCAAATATCGAACCAAAGTCTGTAGCAACCTGGAAGAAATTCTCAAACTTTTCGATACCGCTTCATTATACGACATCTCGATCGCCCCTGAACTTCTGGATGCAATTCGAGAAGCAGCATTACATTTGCCCCCTGCTCTTACCAATGAGTCAATTGATCTCTTTCGTGCCATTATGGATCGGAGTAATAACTTAGGACCAACACTGAGAACCATGTTTGAAATGGGAGTGTTAAATTTACTGATTCCCTATATGAAACATGCCTACTGTTTATTGCAATTTAATCAGTACCACAGTTACACCGTCGACGAACATACCTTTCGCGCGATTGAAGCGTCAGAAACTTTTACAAACGATGATTCCCCCTTGGGCAGTTCCTATCGACGTATTGAAAAGAAAGACATTCTAAATCTGGCAATCCTGCTGCACGATATTGGTAAAGGCTATGGAGAAGACCACAGCAAAGTGGGTGCAATGATCGCCGCCGAGACGGCGCTCCGCTTTGGCTTGAAAGAGGAAGAACAAAAGTTATTGGTTTTTTTGGTGTTAGAGCATTTAACGATGGCACATCTGGCCTTTCGTCGTGATATCTCAGACCCTGACATCCTGTTCGCATTCAGTCAGAAAGTGGGCAGCCCAGAAAAATTGCGGATGTTATATGTGCTCACTGCTGCCGATATTACGGCAGTAGGGCCCGGTGTCTTTACCGACTGGAAATCAGAATTGCTCGCGGATCTTTATGAACGAACTATGTTGCTGCTTGGCGGGAAACACTCTCGCTATAATCGTGATCAACGACTAGCGCGAGTCAAACAGCGGGTATGTAGCCATCTCGAACTTCCCCAAGTTCTGGATAATGAGGAAGACACGGCCCCCTGGTTCACTGAGTTGTTCAACTCATTTTCACCGCATTATCTATTGGTAACACCCTCAGAACGGATTGCCGCCGACATCAAAATCTTGCGGGATCTTCCCATAGATCAAATTGTTGTGGAAGGAAATTTTGAACCAGAGACCAGAACTGTCAACTACCATGTGATCGCACAGGCCATGTATTCGCAATCCTGTTTCCATCGAGTGGTCAGCGTCTTCACATCCAAGCGTATGGACATTATCTCTGCCCAGATTACCACGAGCGTTTCCGGTGGAGTTGTCGATAGTTTTCGAATGATCGATAACGATTATGCTGAAGAAGTCCCCGCTAGTCGAATCAAAAAAATGGAAAAGGAAATTCGTAAAGCAGTTCTAGGCGAATCCGATGCCAAAACGATGTTCTTAAATAACCAGCGTTTTCAAGAATCGGCAAGCTTAAGTGGTGAATTTGATCTAGGCCGTGTCGAAATTGATAATCAATCATCCAAACGCTGCACAATTATTGATGTGATCGCTCATGACCGGATCGGCCTGTTATATATCGTTTCACGCGCGATCAGCCGCATGGGATTGTCAGTCGTGATGGCAAAGATTTCAACACACCTCGACCAGGTAGTTGATGTCTTTTATGTCATTGACGAGCAGGGACAGAAAATTGAAGATGATGAGAGACTACAAGAGATCAGTAAACAATTGCAGGATACTCTGCATGAATTTGAACTAGAAGGATATAAAAGATATCAACGTGTCTGATACATTCAGTTCAATCAATTAAGCAGGCACTACTTCCAAAAATGTAATCTCATCATCTACATGAATTTGACAGTCAGGGGCCGTTGCAGGTATCAAAATGGTTTTCCCCTGTAACAGTTCATAGGTTTCTGCACCGCAGTCCAATTGGCCTTCTCCTTCCAGTACAATCAACACTTGTGCTTGACTCATAGCCGGTAGTGAGAATGGATGCCGGGAATGATGGCGTCGAATTGAAAAATACTCTGATTCCAATAGTTGCTCAATTTGGTGTCCTGATACAGATTGTTTCTGAGGCTGGAGTAAATCGACTGGTCCTCTTTCAAAATCGATAGACTCAAACGCCTTCGCTATATGTAAGGGTCGCGCGTTTCCTGATTGGTCGAGACGATTCCAATCGAATAAGCGAAAAGTGATATCACTGGTTTGTTGAATTTCTGCTAAGAGGACGCCCTCACCAATAGCGTGGAGCGTTCCCGCAGGAATGAAAACACAATCTCCCTTTTGCACGGGATAACTATGCAGGCATTCTTCAATGGTCCCTAGCTCTAGATGCTGTCTGAGTTCACGTTCATCAACACCTGGTTTTAAACCGGCATAGATTTGACTTCCTTTGGCAGCATCGAGAATAACCCACGCTTCAGATTTTCCAGACTCGATGAGATCAAAATTCTGCAGATGTGAGTCATCAGGATGTACCTGTAAAGACAGACGATCTGTCGCATCAATAAACTTAATCAACAGTGGAAACGTAGTATTACAGTTCCCTACTCCAAAGAGGGCATCCGGATCTTTTTGAATCAATTGAGCTAACGTCCAGCCAGAGAATTCCCCACTGGCGATCAGTGTTTGGGCTTTAGGATGGTCAGATAGCTCCCAACTCTCGCCATAGTCCCCTTCGATGCCGATCAACTTGTGCAACTGAGTTCCCAGACGCTCTCCCCCCCATCGAGTACGCTTGAAAATTGGCGTAAATTCGAGTGGTAATAGCGTTGCCGTGGATTGAACCTCTTGCAGTGACATAATTGAAGAAAAGCAGTACCAACAAAGAAGATAGAAGAAAGAGTAACTATGAACGCTTCCCTAATCCTAAACTACGAAAGCTATCAATTGCAACTATATTCTCTATGATTTGCTGTAACTGGGTTCTCTATGATTTTATTTGCTATTTCGTAGAACTGTTCTTCTGCAAATGTTCCAATTGCCATAAACCGGAACACCTGCTAATCTCTCCCCCCTTGCAATCCTTGCAGCCAGACAAATCGTTTGTACACACGATTTGAAGCATAACAAAATGGCTGCTATCAATAGATTTACCGCTGTTTATCTATGAAAGGCTCATAAGTGGCAGACTTGGTAGCACAAAGTTTGGAAATGGAACTTTCGATTGGTGACACAATTCAAATAGGCAATCAATTTTTAACTGTGGTAGATATCGAGGGAGATGAAATACTGTTTCAGTTAGACTCAGGGGATCCACAAGAACCAAATTCTAAACTTGAAACAGATTCCAACTCACACTCGTGTCGCTAGTTCGAAAATAGAACAAAGTGTTTCCATTCAAACCTGAGCATTTAGACTAACGCGAGTGAAATTGACTAGCTGACACACAGATTAAGCTGTGATTCGAGTTAACAGAATCTAGAATTCGACCTGATACCGCTTAGTCATCTCTCTACGAATGGACGCCGTGGAGTCTTCGATTTCTTTCCAACTGTTGAAGCGAACCCCTGTCGCTGTAGACTGCTCTTCGGCACGGTTCTGAATCTTCACGCTTGCGTTCGAACGTCGGCCGTAATAATTGTTGTTATTGGAGTTGTTGCTGTTGTTATAGTTGTAACTGTAACTCCCATAGACGCTGGAGTTTCGTACGCCAGTGCGAGATCCCGCTGCTCTTTTTGCCAAAGCAACACCGCGGAGAGTTTCAGCAACTTTTGAACCATAGGCAAGTAAATCTTCATCGACATTTAAAATTGGAAGCCTGTCAATTTTTCGTGCATACCGTTCGTTATAAACGATGTGATTATCACGATTTATTTGAAGGTATTTCCGCAAATCATCAGTGAGAACGGTTACCGATTTGAAGTAAGTCAGCGAAGCTTGAGCAACTTTCTCTGGACTGCCCGGACTTAAATCTTCATCTTTCAATTCACTGAATTTTGTCGAAGGAATTTCCAGAATACTAAACACACGACGCATGCCATCATTGGATAGAGAGCCGCTGAGAATAATTGACTTGCCTTTTAATTCGACTTTCCATTTTTCTAAATCATCCAGGTGGACTCCCAAATCGTCAACGATTTCCAAAACCATAGGTTTCGCGAAATTGGCAAATTTTGCTGTCTCTGAGTTGAAATCGATACGGAATTCTCCTTCGGCTTTGCTGCCTATCTTGACAGAAAAAGTGGCGCCTTGCATCCCGCTGATGATTTCAGTTAGTTCTTTAATTTTTTGTTCATTTCCTTTTAGAACTTTCGACTGTTTGAGACCTTCTTCCAGTTTGTGAGGTTGTGTACTATCCTTCAGATCAATTGCCATCACAATTTGTGGCCCCCCCCGGCGTACCACTTTAGCAGCTTGACTCAAGTAAGGTGAAACAACCGAACTGGAGTTTTTCCGTCCAAAGTCAGCCCAGCGAGAAACCGCTTGCCGATTTGCAGGATGCATGACCCCCATGACGGAAGTACTAAGCCTGACGAAGTAGGCATCACTGGGTGTCCACGCGGCATGCAAACCGTTAATCGAATCCACATAACCACCGTCCGCCCGTGCAATGGAACGCATCGGAATC
>JAJDEK010000021.1 GCA_029259875.1 Planctomycetaceae bacterium | reverse complement strand
TAATTTCAATCATCAACCAGTGGGAGTTCGTGCTGTTGCGCTACCTGATGACTCGTCCAATCTGGAATCGTTCTTTCTGCGTGTGTTTGGTCGACCGCAAATGGATACCGCATGTGAATGCGAACGAACTGCTAATGCCGATCTGGCTCAAAGCCTGCATCTGATCAATTCTTATGCGATGCAGAAACTTCTTTCCGCTCCGGATGGCAGAGCATCCCAGTTGGCGCGTGACAAAACGAAGAACGACCGAACCCACATTAACGAATTATATTTGCATGCTCTCTCTCGGTTACCAACACAAAACGAACTCGACACTGCTTTAAAACACCTGGAGAAAAAACGAAAACAATCGGCCGCTGATCCGAAGAAATTATCGACTGGACAAGCCGAAAAAGATGCCTACGAAGATATTATCTGGGTTATGATCAATACAAAAGAATTTTTATTCAACCATTAAAATGCAATGAATGAATTCAAAATGAATGCGATAAAACTGACGAAATATGGCGCTCGTTATTTCTCAATGTTGATGGTAGTTCTGTCATGCCAACAGACAGTTTTCGCACAGCTACCAACAGCTGATTTACGACGGATACAGCCGTTTTCTGCCCCCGCAGGGAAAAGCATAGAAGTGACCATCATCGGGACGAATCTGGATGATACTACTGAACTCCGCTTTACTCACCCAGGCATCACGGCGAAACCAGTCTTATTACCTACAGACGAATTCTTTCCGAAAGCGCGCATTCAAGGTTCAAAATTCAATGTTACAGTAGCCCCGAATGTTCCCACTGGAATCTATGAAGCACGCGCTGTTTCTTACTTTGGGTTCTCTACAGCCAGGCCTTTTGTCGTGGCTGCCTCTGATAGTCTCGAAGTCACCGAATCAGGAAATCATGCTACCAGAGAAACAGCGATGCCTGCTGATGTGAACTCTGTGATTACAGGCAGTGTCTCTTCACGGGGAATCGACTGGTACAAATTCAAAGCAACTGCTGGTCAACGAATTTTAATCGAAATTCTGGCTGAGCGGATTGATTCGAAAATGGATGGCCAGATCATTGTTTATGATTCAAAAGGCCGTGAAGTAAATCGTAACCGGGACTGGTACGGTCGCGATCCTTTCATCGAAGTCAATTCGAAACAAGATGGCGAATTTTATCTGGCGATTTCCGATATTCTTTACCGAGGGGGATCAGATCATTTTTATCGATTGAGCATTTCTGACAAACCGCATATTGATTTTGTCTTCCCTCCCGCAGGAGAACCAGGTTCGAGAAATACATACACAGTATATGGGCGAAATTTACCCGGTGGTAGTTTAGGAAACTCCGTTACTCTCAAAGGCCAACAATTAGAATCGCTCGAAGTCGAAATTCGAATGCCCGATGTGCCTACTCTCCCTACCAGTTTTCAGCCCGGAACGCCTAGGCAGAGTCTATTACGTGTCACGGAGTTTCAACTTAAGAATTCCAATTCAGTTAAGATTGGTTTTGCAACCGGGCCTGTTGTTATCGAATCATCTCATCTAAATCAACAAGAGGTTACACTACCAGTAGAAATCGCTGGACGGTTTGATGAACCTAATGATGAAGATGTCTTCCGATTTCGTACCGAAAAAGGAAAGACCTATTATATCGAAGTCATCTCGGATCGAATGAAGTCTCAAGTCGATCCTGCTTTGGAAGTCCACCAGATTTTGCGATCAAAAGAGGGAGTGGAAACTCTAAAAAAAATAGCTGAGAATGATGACCTGCCCTCTTTTTTCAGTGTTCATAACAAAAGTGCGATCAATCTTGACTCGAATGATGCCACCGTTTCGTTCGTAGCAGAGCATGCTGGTGACTATGCGGTAACGGTACTTAATCAGTTTGGTGGAGGTGGTCCTGTTGATATTTATCGTCTGGCCATTCGAGAACCTAAACCAGATTTCCAACTGATTGCGACCACCGAACGCCCCTTACCATCTAATCGAACGGGTTACTCTGTGACACCGCTTTTAAGACAGGGTGCCAAATGGGGCGTCCGTATTGTCGCACCACGCGAAGATGGATTTACAGGCGATATCGTGGTTACCGCAGAAAATTTACCAAAGGGAGTCACGGCACAGCCTTTGACCCTCAGTGAAAAAACAGATCGTGGGATTCTG
Source organism: Planctomycetaceae bacterium (assembly GCA_029259875.1). Taxonomy (GTDB): domain Bacteria; phylum Planctomycetota; class Planctomycetia; order Planctomycetales; family Planctomycetaceae; genus Gimesia. The sequence goes on along the minus strand of JAJDEK010000021.1, from coordinate 5,849 downwards.
GTTATTTCCGCTGATCCCTCAGCTAAAACCTGGGCAGGCGAGATTAAAATCGTAGGAAAAGCTCAGATCCCTAATCAACAAATTGTCCGTGAAGCAAAGTTTGCTTCCCTGATCTGGGGGCACGTTTTTTCGGATGCAATCAGAGTCCGTTCCAGACTTACCACACGCACGCCCCTTTCCGTGAATGAACAAGAACAAGCACCTGTGATTCTCGCGACTGCGGAAAAAAAAGAATGGACGGTCGAACTCAATCAAAAGCTTGAAATCCCCATCAAAATCATCGACAACGGTACGCGGACGGGAAACCTGACAATCGAACCCCATGGTCTATTCGGTATGTTACGCAGCCCCCCCACAGTCAACATCGCAGAGAAAGAGACTGAGAGAAAACTGGTTATTGACTTTAAACCAAACGGTAATTTTAAAGCGGAACCGGGGCGTTATCAGTTTGCATTGTTGGGAGTCGGTGTCACTCAATACCGTCATAATCTACCAGCCAGTAACAAGGCAGCCGCCGAATTAAAACGCATAGAAAACTTGATTGTACAAGTTAAGTCTGATGTAGATCGTACAAAAACATCCGTCAACAAAACGAAGAACATGCTTGATCAAGCTAAACAAAATGCAGCACAAGCTGGTTCAAAATCTGATTTTGAAGCGAAACTGAAAAAGGCACAAGCAGATTATGATACAGCCGTCAAAGCGTCTAAAGCGGCGGCGGATAAACTCGTTCAGGCAGAAAAAGTGAAAACGCAAGTAGCGGCAATCGCAAAATCAACCGAATCAAAAGCATCTGCAAAAAGTAATAAATTTGCCGTTTGGTCAGACTTGATCACAGTCAATGTCAAGAAACCAGCAGACAAAAAGTAATGTAATATCAAGTCAAGAACACAATTGCAGTAAATCGGCCTGGATGACAGATCTTTGGATCGTGTTATTGAAGCTTATTTCTATCTACTGCATTCGCCCGAACCGGAAGGTCAGACGCATTTGAAATGAGCTTTCCCCCTTCCACAAGCCAGAATTCTTGGGAAACTGAGACGTTTTTGAATTTCTGCACTTTGCCCGAAAGCCAGCGGACAACCAATTCGTCGATTTGTTTCGCATCTCCCACACCGACAATGAGACGACGCTCGTTACTCGCTTGGTACCCGTCCCCCGCGGTGAGCTGACGCATAATCGTCTTGTTGTTGATTCGAACTTGAATCGTTGTTCCGATAGCATCTCGATTTGACTCCACTCCGAATAATCTGAGTGACAGAAAACGTCCTGCAGGAACACTCGTGTTTGTCAAAAGAGCCGAGCTACCATCAAGGTGACCGACAATAAGATCGTTTCGACCATCCCGATTCCAATCAATTCTTGCGACAGATCGTCCCAATCTTTGTTTCTGAAAATACGAACCCAAAACGGTGGCATCGACTTTCAGAAATCGCTGTCCATTCCATTGAAACAGATGCGGTAGCATTTTGTATGGTCGCCCCTGTTGGCGCAAGTCATCAACGTGCCCATTCGACACGAATAACTCAAGACGTCCGTCGAGATCCATGTCTAGAAATTGTGTTCCAAACCCGAGAACGTTCATTGTGGGAGAATGCAGGTCCAGCATACGGGTGCGATCTTCGTAAAATCCTATCGACGAATTCACGTAGAAAGTATTTGACTCACCGAAGAAGTTCGTAATATGGACATCCAATTGCCCATCGTCATCGAGATCACCGAGACTGATCCCCATACATCCCTCGGCCTTTCCATCCTCATTAAGGGCGAGACCGGCTGCGATTCCCCGCTCTTGCAAATGGGGCTGATGGTCACCATCGGACTCGTTCACAAAAAAAAAGTTTGGTACGGTATCATTTGCAACGAGGAGACTCAGTTGTCCAGATCCATACGCGTCCCACACAGCAACGCCGAGTCCTTTCCCGCTCGGTTCTACAGAGAGAAAGTCCTTTGTCGTATCCGTAAAGTGGTCGTTTCCATCATTAAGCCATAAGCGATCTGTCTCTCCTTGGAAGTGAAACGGTAAACATGCACGTGGAGATCCGTCAGCATGTTTGCAAATACGTTCAAAAACATCATCCGCGGTTAAATAATTCACTGCGTAGATGTCTGTCAGCCCGTCACTGTTAAGATCAGCCAGCACGCAACTCGTTGTCCACTGGTTGCCGCCAACTCCTGCCGCTGGAGTGGCGTCTGAAAACGTGCCATCGCCATTGTTCATCCACAAATAATTGGCTCCAATGTTAGCCACGTAGAGATCTGGAAACCCGTCTGAGTTCACGTCCCCGACGGCGACTCCCTGTCCAAAGCCACTTTCGCGAATGCCCACACCGTTGGTCACATCTTCAAACTGAATCGCTTCACAATTTCTAAAGAGACAATCAGAGTCATGATTGACATGCTTGTCGGGCGGCCAAGAGCCCCCTTGTGTGAAGTAGATATCGGAGTAACCATCCATATCAAAGTCAAGGACACCAATACCGCCGCCCGTAAACTCAAACATTCTCCGAGTGGGGCGTCCCTGGGTCCCGTTAAAGTACTGAAAAAGTAGACCACTTGCTTCAGCATCGTCTCGAAAAGACATCGTTTTTGGCTTGTCTAAACGAACTTTGTCTAGTGAAGTTGAGATCTCTCGAAAACGAGGAAGAGGATATGTCGAAAAGTCTACAGACTCTGCAACATTCGCACTGTTGACAGTCAAACGCAAGGGAGTTCCCTCGAGTTGTGCTCGCAGTTCTTCCAGATAACGCTGAGCATTTTGATGTGCTGGATCAACTCGAACCCCCAGTTGGCACCAAGCATATGCTTCCCAAATGCGGCCGGTTGTTTCGTAACTTCTCGCCAATTCCAATGCCGGTTCGATACTCGCATTGTCACTCGTTGAAAAAATCCGATCCTGAACTACATTCAATTCTTGAAGTCGAACGACGTGTTTTGCAAATTTTTCAGCCGTTTTGGTGTCTCCTATTTCGTCGAGAAGATTTGCGAGACGAAAATTGGGAAGTTTTGATTCTGGGGCGCGTAGAGCCGCTTCCCAATAACAACGAATCGCCGCTTCTTTCAAATCGTCTTTCTCAGCGATTTGTGCGCGAAGGAGCCAAGTTTCTGAATATTCATCTGCTTCCGGCGGAATCTGTTTTTCCCAAACTATCAGTTCACTATACCGGCCTGCAATCAACAGTTGACGCCCTAGCGCAACATGGGCGGCAACGAGATCAGGTTGTCGTTCTATCGCATCTTGAAGTAATTGAATGGCACGTTCGGTTTGTTCGTTCTCTGCGGCATGCCAAGCGAGACCAAGTAGGGGATTCGCATCGTCGGGAACTGTTGCGTGCGCCCTCTTGAGAGCCTCTAGATCATTAATGACTCCTGATTCTCGAGCAAGAAGCAATAGCAGATCCGTTTCCACTCCTTGACGAATTAGATTCAAAACATGGGGAATTGCCTCACGCCGCCGCCCACATAATCCAAGAAGCCTCGCGAGATTGGAATTGGCTTGAACATTTTCCGGATCGAGATCAAGAACAACACGGTAAGACCGTTCCGCATCGGAAAAACGATTGAGTTGATAATGCTGCAATTTAGCCGTGAATAACGCTACACGAACTAGCGTAGCTGTTTTCGATGTTTGTAATTGTTTTAAGTAATCGAGGGCATCTTGATACTTATTTTGTGATACGGCGCACTCAGCCGCGAGGAATGCCGCTTCATCAAGACTGGGATTGAGTTCGAGAACTTTAGCAGCATTTTTCTCTGCCTGCTGCTCTCTTCCCAGAGAGTAATCAAGTCGAGCCTGCTTCATCAATTGTTCCGTACGAAAATCTGATCGTCCGACTTGATACCATACTCCCCATCCACATCCTATGAAAATAAGCAAAGCGACACCTAGCAAAACCAACCATCGATTCGCTTGAGATTGTGGAACTGAACCGTTATCTCTCACGGACATTGCGTTTCTCCAATAACGCATTGGAATTTGCTATGTTGTTCTGATATTCCAAGATTACCTCTGCCTTTGGAATTTCGAAATCTGAACCACGCCAGAGCGTAAAATGCGTTCCTCCCTCTACCAACTGCACAGTGACATCAACCGGAAGATTTTTCATTGTAGTGATCCCTCCTGATGGCCAGTGGATTTGGATTTTCTCAACGGATTCAGCCTTTCCCAGTCCGAATTGAAGCATCCGCTGGTTACTCGCCATATAGCCATCACCGGCCACAAGTTGTTTTTTCCAACGCCGATCGTCCGCGAATACTTCTACGACGGAACCAATGGCATCGCGGGCAGATTTAGTCGCATGCAGCTGTATATTGATAAAATTGCCGCTTCCTGTAGTCCGGTTGGTCATGAGAGAAGCCGGTTTTTCAATTTGGGAAACTACGAAATCCATTCGTCCGTCCCGATTCCAGTCAAGCCGAGCCAATCCACGTCCTAGAATTTTTTTTTCAAACCACGGTCCAACATCATCCGCGAGAAGTTCGGTAAATCGACCTCTCCCGGTGTTTTTGAAAAACTGGGACCGCATTTGATATTCTCCTCCCTCATTGCGATAGTCATCAACATGACCATTCACCACAACAAGATCCACTGCACCGTCGCGGTCGGCATCCAGAAATTGAGTCCCCCAACCGACAAACGGCCAACTGGGACCAGCAAGGCCAGCCTGCTTGGTCGCATCAATAAAGATCCCCTCTGTGTCCTGCAAATAGAGAGTGTTAGATTCATCTTTGAAATTCGTGACAAAGAAATCGATCCGCCCATCTCCGTCCACGTCATCGGCAGCGATCCCCATACAGGCCATTGACAGTCCATCTTCGTTGTGGGAGATTCCGTCGATGAATCCTCTATTTTCCATGCGAATACCCGAGGGGTCGTCTGTGCCTGAAGCCTGGAGCAGAAAATTTGGCGTTTGATCATTGGCCACAAACAGGCATGGTCGTTCGCGATCATGCAGATTTGACGCCACGACACCCAGGCCTTTTGCTCCAGATACGGGAGTCATACCCGGGATGAGCTTAAATGTTCCATCTCCCCGGTTCAAATACAGGCGATCGGGAGTTCCAATGAATACGGAGGGAGAGCAGGCCTGGCCCTGGCAGATTGCCGTATAGACATTCTGACCGGTGAGGTAATTCACAGCAAACAGGTCCGGAAGTCCGTCCGCATTCAGATCGACAACGACACAACTCGCCGTCCATTCCTCTCCCGTAAGACCACACTCTTCAGTGACGTCCTCAAATGTGCCATCTCCGTTGTTGTGGTAAAGTCGATTGCGACCAATGTTGGCGATGTAGAGATCCGGAAATCCGTCGTTGTCGAAGTCGGCCACGGTCGGACCTTGTCCATAGCCCTGATTCCCAAGCCCTGATTTAACCGTAACCTCTTCAAATGAGTCTCCCAAGTTTCGGAACAATCGGTCGGTATAATGCTTGGATGGGGAAGGCTCCCTTTTACCAGATTTCCATTCCGCCCCTTGAGTAAAGTATAGGTCAGGCCATTCGTCTCCATCGAAGTCCACAACTGCTACCCCTCCACCATTTGACTCAAACACACGTACGCCCTTCGTCGATGGATCGGGACCATTGAAGTAGGTGAAATCGATGCCGTTATTTGATTGTGAGAACCGAATGTGAGCAGCGACCGGAGCTTCGGTGTCTCCAGTCGAGGGGCGGAGATCGATTTGCGGCAGTTGAAACTCTGGAAAATATGATAGGTCCATTTTTTTTGCCAGATTTTGTACGTCTTGCACCAGTGGCAGATTTCTACTCAACAAAGGCGCACACCGCGCTAAAAGTTGTTGCGGCCAATCAGCGGTGGGAAACTGGTCTCGTGCCAGGACACCCCAGGC
>JAJDEK010000003.1 GCA_029259875.1 Planctomycetaceae bacterium | reverse complement strand
TGTTTCACTAACATTGTGTGATGGCAATAGGGACATCGGACCTTTTTACCTATATTTTCATCACGAACTTTGAGTTTTTTGGAACATTTTTCACAGGGAAACTGGAAATACATGGAAGGAATCCCGGGGTGTAGTAAGTTGTTGTATAGTATGGTGTGTTTTTTGAGATCTGCATTTAGAAATCTCGCAAAAAACAGTTTATCCAAGCAAGAGCTATCTCAAAAGTCAACAGCGTACTACATTCTTTTAAACTGTCGAAAGAGCTGGTTTTATAAGAGAATTTGAGTTTAACTGAGACAATTTCTAAAACAAATTTTCATTACTGGGACTTTTAAAAATATAAAGTCCAGACTTGTTTATTAAGTTCTAAATTCATCAGAATACACGACATAAGAGTATTTCGCTATAATAGTGATGGCTCGAAGGTTGAGCATGCTCACTAAAATCACCCTGTCGTTAATTTGATTCGAGTGAAGACAAAATCCTTAACATAGAAAACGTAATACATGTCTACTGATTCAATTGACGCCGTAAAACGCTATTGGGCTGGTTTCGATTTGGGCGGAACAAAAATGCTCGCTAAGATCTTCGATTCTGAATACCAGACTCTCGGGAGAAAACGCAGAAAGACCAAAGGTCATTCAGGTGTGGAACAGGGCTTGGAACGTATGGCTCAAACAATTCATCAGGCCCTGGAAGAAGCAAATCTGACTCCTGATGTATTAGCGGGCATTGGCGTTGGCTGCCCGGGTCCGCTGGATTTAAAAGAAGGGATCATCTTCGAAGCCCCCAATCTAGGCTGGTATGATGCTCCCGTTAAAGAAGTACTGCAAAAAGAGTTTGGTTGTCCCGTTGTCATTTGTAACGATGTCGACGCGGGTGTTTACGGAGAATACTGTTTTGGAGCAGCCAAAGATTCCTCGTCTGCAATGGGTATCTTTCCCGGAACGGGTATTGGCGGAGGAGCCGTCTATCGCGGTCAATTGGTTCAGGGGAGTAAAAGCTCCTGCATGGAAATTGGCCATACCAAAGTCTTACCCAGTGGTCCCGAATGTGGCTGTGGTCAGTATGGTTGTCTTGAAGCACTTGCCAGTCGCCTGGCAATCTCGGCTGCTGCAGCGCAAGCGGCTTATCGTGGCGATGCACCTAAATTACGGGAACTAGTTGGGACCGACCTCTCTGATATTAAGAGCGGAATTCTGGCTGCTGCCATTAAGGGAGGAGATGAAAGCATTAAGAAAATCATCCTGCGTGCTGCGGAATACATCGGAATCACAGCTGGGAATATGGTGCACACCTTTTCGCCTGAAGTCATCGTTCTGGGGGGAGGATTGATAGAAGCAATGCCGGATTTGATTGTACCGGCGGTTGCCGAAGCCACCCGCAAGAATGTGATGCCGACATTTAAGGATTCGTTTAAAGTTGTAGCAGCCCAATTAGGGGATGATTCCACCGTGATGGGAGCGGCGGCCTGGGCGCAAAAAATGATTCAAGAAACACCACCGTTGAGAGTTGTAACGAAAGTATGAACGCAAAAGATTCACCACCCGCCGAGACAACCGCCGGTTCCAATCGTTCAGAATCTGTTCCCAATCGATTGATCGCTGTTATCGATATCGGTACAGGAGCGATTCGCATGGCAATCGCAGAAATCCAAGAAGATGGCGTTGTCTATACGCTGGAGAGACTTTCTCAAGCAGTGACACTTGGTGAAGACACCTTTCAGACACGTAACATTCAAAAAACAACGATGGAAGAGTGCGTACGAATTCTTAAAAGTTATCGCCGAAAATTAGATGAATATCAAATAATCCATGATGAGCAAATTCGTGTCGTAGCCACCAGCGCCGTTCGGGAAGCCGACAATCGACTCGCATTTACCGACCGAATTTTTATCGCAACAGGTTTTGAAGTGGCACCTCTGGATGAAGCCGAAGTGAATCGGATTACCTATCAGGGGATTCGGCCTTACCTGACCGCAAAACCAAATTTGGACGAAGCGCGTACCATCGTTACCGAAATCGGAGGAGGAACTACCGAACTCTTATTGGTACAACACGGAGACGTGCTATTCTCCAAAAATTATCGACTTGGAGCACTACGTCTGCGCGAGATGCTGAAAGGGTATCGCGTTCCCTTGTCCAAAGAACGTACGATTATGGAGAACCAGATCGAACGAGTGATCCAACAGATCGTGCATGATGTCCCCGGCGATAAATCAACCAAATTAGTCGTCCTCGGAGGCGATGTCCGCTTTGCACTATCACAGCTACGACCAGAAGGTGAGATTCCCGACCCCAGTGATTCTCTTGATGAGTTGGATCGGCTCAAAGTTTCTGAACTCAGTAAGTTCACAAACAAAATTTTACAAAAAACGGAAGACCAACTTGTTCAAAACTACCACCTTTCTTTTACAGATGCAGAAACACTGGGACCTGCATTGTTGGCATATACTAAGCTGGCAGAAGCGTACAAACTGAAGCATATTTATGTGACGAAAGCCAACTTTCGTGATGGCCTTTTGAAAGAAATGGCAGACCAGAATAATTGGTCAGATGAATTCTACAGGCAGGTGATTCGTTCTACTGTAGACTTTGGTAAGCGATTCGATTTTGACGAAACGCATGCACGACATGTTGCATTTTTAGCTGACACACTCTTTCAATCACTACAAAATGAGCACAAGCTTGATTTGAGAAATCGACTATTACTCTATACGGCCTCTTTGTTACATGAAATCGGAATGTATGTAGATCAGCGCGGCTATCATAAACATTCAATGTATTTAATCAGCAATGGTAATCTGTTTGGTCTAGGGCAGTCAGATTTGTTACTCGTCTCGTTAATCGCGCGCTACCATCGGCGTGCTTCCCCCAAAGCAACTCATCCAGGATATTCAACATTAGATCGTGTCAGTCGAATTGCCATCGCAAAGATGGCTGCAATCTTGCGGGTAGCCGACGCGCTGGACTACTCTTATAGTCAGCGCGTTCAGGAAATCGAATGCGAAATCGCTGAAGGACAGTTGATTATTTCCATACCACATGTTGAAGATGTTTCTCTGGAACAAATCGCATTAGTGGAAAAGGGGCCCTTATTTGAAGAAGTCTTTGGACTCAAGGTACATTTGAGAAAGAAAAAATAGCCGAAATAGTTTTTGCGGCTGCATCGCCGTAAAATAGAAACCCACGATTTAATTATACAACAGGTTGCGCATGGCTGCTAAAGCATCAAAATATCTTAACCGAGAATTAAGCTGGCTTGAATTTAATCAGCGGGTGCTTGATGAAGCCCATGATCCGTCAATACCTTTGCTGGAACGGTTAAAGTTTCTGGCAATTACCAGTTCGAACCTCGATGAATTTTTCATGGTGCGTGTAGGCGGACTCCATTTACTACAAGCAAGTGGTAATACAACGTCTGATCCATCAGGAATGACTCCAAAAGAAACTCTAAAAGCGATCAGCTTACGTGCCCATCAGATGATGGTTGAGCAGTATCAATGTTTATTGAATGAAATTGAACCCCCTCTATCTGAAGCCGGATTTCAAAGAGCCAATCCTTTAGAACTAACTGACGCGCAACGGCGTATTGTTGAACATGTTTTTCGAGATGAAATCTACCCTGTGCTCACTCCCATGGCAGTAACACCGGAAATGGACTTTCCTTATCTGGTAAATCATACGCTGAATATTATTGTTCGCCTGGCACCAGCTGAAAACAGTGAGAACTCAAAAAGTCGATTTGCCATAATTCCTTTTGGAAGAACAGAATTTCGATTTATTACGCTCCCTTCAGAAGGGGGATATCAATATTTACCCATGGAAGACGCAGTCTGTCTGTTTATCGAACAGTATTTTCAGGGTGAGCACGTTCTGGAGAGCATTCCCTTTCGTGTGACAAAAAATGCTGATGTCAGTCTGCAGGATGAATTTGCCTCTGATCTATTGCATCAGATGGAGGATATGCTGGATCAACGGAAGCAGGGAGACTGTATTCGCCTGGAAATCACCGAAACAGTTTCTGTGGAGACCTTAGAATTTTTGGAACGCGGATTGGGTGTACTAGATGAGAATGTCTACCGCATTCCTGGGCCCTTGGATCTGACTGCCTTTATGAGATTGACTGATATCTCCGGGTTTGATTCGCAGAAAGATACAGCTTGGCACCCCCAACCTTCTCCAGATGTGAATCCTAGTATCAGCATGTTCAAAAATATTGCACGGCAGGATATCCTGTTGTGCCATCCCTACGAAAGCTTTGAGCCAGTCGTCAGATTGATTGAAGAAGCCGCTATCGATCCCGATGTGTTGGCTATCAAACAGATTTTATATCGAACCAGTAAAAACAGTCCGATTGTAGCGGCATTAATTCGTGCGGCTGAACAAGGCAAACACGTAACCGCAATTGTAGAACTGAAAGCCCGTTTTGATGAAGCCCGAAATATTGAATGGGCTAAAAATCTGGAGCACGCCGGCGTGCAAGTCATATATGGTGTAAAAGGACTTAAAACGCACGCGAAGATTTGCTGCATTATCCGCCGTGAACCGCAGGGAATTCAGCGATACATACATTTTGGTACAGGGAACTATAATGATGCAACTGCTAAAATTTATAGCGACGTCAGTTATTTCACTTGTGATGAAGTCTTGGCTTCTGATGCGATTAACTTCTTTAATTCGATCACGGGATATTCTCTGCCACAAAAATATCAGAAACTGGAAGCAGCTCCGATCGGCTTGAGAGAAAAAATTCTTGATCTAATTCACCATGAGACAGAACGTAAAAAACAAGGGCAAAAAGCAAGAATTGTGGCGAAAGTCAATTCGCTCGTGGATCCAGAAATTATTGATGCGTTGTATGAAGCTTCTGAAGCTGGTGTGAAAATAAAGTTGAATATTCGCGGTATCTGCTGTCTGCGCCCTGGCGTTTCCAAGTTAAGTAAAAATATTGAAGTGGTCAGCATCATCGACCGGTTCCTGGAACATGCTCGGGTTTTATATTTCTATCACGGTGGTGATGAGCGGGTCCTCATCTCCAGTGCAGATTGGATGCCTCGAAATTTGGATCGCCGGGTCGAGTTGCTGGTCCCGATTGAAGAAGAAAAGAGTCGGAGAAAGCTGGTAAAAATTCTTAACAGCTATTTCGCTGATAATGCCAAAGGTCGGGTATTAAACGGCGATGGAGTTTACGAGCGCATCACCCCTGGTAAAGAGAAGAAGCTGGTTCGCTGTCAGCAGGCTTTGTACGAAGAAGCAGTTTCTGCAGTGAAACAAGCAGAAAAAGCAGGGCGTACGATTTTCGAACCTCATATGGCTCCCGAGGATCAGTAGTACCTGAAAGAGTTTTATTTTCTTAAGACTATTTCAGTACACAAGAAATCAGGTTAAATCTGAAACCAGCTAGAAAACGTTGTGATTCTCTATAAAAATCCGACGTCTCACTAAATGCTTATCTTATATCTCTACAATAAGTTATGACTTTCTGTCATTTCAAGCCCCATGAATTTCATCTGATTCGACTCAAAAAGGTATTGCCTCAAATTTGGGATTTGCAAAAATAAGGATAGATCATGTATCGCACCCACGCAGTGCGATAGGACTAGAGCCTGTATTCAAGATTGGAGCTACAAGCCGATGATGAAACAGGGAGTTTATCTAAGAAAAGGAGGTGATTGAGTGGACAGTTATTGTTGTAGCCAGAAAGGTGGTTGTACTTAGCGACTTCTGGCGGGTTGTCATAGACAACCACCACTCGTAAGGGTCACCTCGATCCTAACGAAAATTGACTTGGGCTGACCTACATTTATGTGGGTCAGCCTTTTTTGAGGTATCAAGAAAAACAGCACCGGAAGTTCATTCCGATGCTGTTTCTGTTTTTTGATCTAACACTTTGATGTTGCAGTGAAAGCTTATACTTCGTTGGGAACAACGAAAGGTTTACGATACTGGCGAGTTAGATATTTGTCGGCTTCCGGATCATCCACAAACTGTTCGGTTTTCGGATCGAAATTGAGTTGGCGTCCTAAACGAAATGCGATGTTACCCAAGTGAGCCAGACCGGAACTGGTATGAGCCGTTTCAACAGGACCGTTCAAGGTCTCAGCCTTACGCGAACGAACAGCATCCAAAAAGTTGGTGAAGTGAGCTTCGACGGGATCATCGCCACTATTCTTCGGCCCGGGCTCCCGCTTTTGTCCCAGATAGATCTCATAGGAATTATACCCCTTGACGACCATGTAACCTTCCGATCCATAGAAGATATTTCCCACAGTCGCTCCGTCTTCCTTATTCGTATTCCAGGGGCGTACTTCAAACTGAATCATTCTGTTCTCTTCAGGATAGAAATAGTTTGTTGTGAGAAGTTCCGGCGTCTCTTTATCGTCATCCCATAGGAATTTGCCTCCCATGGCGTTAATTTGCGAAGGAAGTTTGACATCCAGTCCCCAGAGACACATGTCGGTTTCGTGAACTCCCTGGTTGCCAACATCACCATTACCGTAATCCCAGGTCCAGTGCCAATTATAATGAACCAGACGCCGTGAAAAGTTTGTTTCCTGAGCAGGTCCTTGCCAGAGATTCCAATCGAGATATGCGGGTGCTTTTTCAACGGGCTTGTGACCGATTGAAGGTCGCCAGCGGAACACCAGGCCACGAGCCATATAAACTTTACCAATAGTTCCTTTGCGAAGGTGTTCGACTGCTTCCTGAATCGCGGGCTGGCTGCGAAGTTGTACGCCGTGCTGCACGATGCGTTTATACTTGTCAGCCGCCTCAATCATTTTGCGACCTTCGAATAAATTATGTGAACCAGGTTTTTCAACATAGACGTCTTTCCCAGCTTGGCATGCCCAGATCGTCGCCAATGAATGCCAGTGGTTAGGAGTAGCCACCGTAACAACATCAATGTCATCCCGATCAAATACCTTTCGCATATCGGTCTCAGTCTCGACCTTACGACCAGATTTTTTCTCAAATTCGGCAGCACTCTTTTCGAGGACTTGTTTATCTGGGTCACAGAGTAAAACAACGTCAGCGCCTTCAATGTTGCCGATGGCCTTAATATGCCTTCGACCGCGACCGTTGACACCCAGGACAGCGACTCTAATTTTCCCATTGACGTCGGCCCGGGCTGTATTACTCAGCAATGATGTGGCCGCAACAGTGCCAGCACTGGTTTGAAGAAAACTGCGTCGTGTGACCTCACTCATAACTGATCCTCTACTTACTTGTTACTTGATTATATTTACAAAACTCATCTGATTTGATGCTATCTGAAATCCACTACAATCGTAATCAGCAATCTATCCAAAGTCCAGACAATGAAATGTCTTCCGCCTAAATAACTAGAACGGATATTTCTAGAAATAAAGTACCTTTTAGCATCACTGATCTGTTTCTTTATTGCATCAATATAAGCAAGTGCTTTAAGTTCTTAATTTGAAGCAAATTAGTCACTTTTCATTTTCTATTTCAGCACAAGTTGTTGATTTAGATCTACAAAAATTACAGGGAAACACCATATTTCTCATGCTTGTAGATGGTGACTTTCAAAACTGCTTTAGTGAAATGTTTCTAACTCCGAAAAAAAGTGTGTTATACTTTTTTAGAGACCCATCATGAATAATATCCCACACACAATTTGTATCATTTTCCGAACAAGTGAATTCTGTGTAACAACAGATTCCACTTCGATTACAAATACGAATGCTCAAAAAACACTCGTTTCTCATCGTGAGGAGCGAGTGTTTTTTGTTGAATTGAAACAATTTGTCATCAATTGTTAATATTGGCGATGATTCAATAAAATGAATCTGTTTGACAATGAATGGCAAATACTGAACTGACCTAGTTTTAAAAAGGAGGCGTATGAGAGTCCTTGTTGTTGATGAAGTTGGATACACATGCTATGTACATACTAGACTCTTAGAAGAGCTTGGCTATGAAGTTGTCTGTGCCTCATCGGGGTTTGAAGCCTTGACCATTTTGGAACAAGACAGCGAGATTAAAATTGTTTTCTCTGAATTAGTGATGAGAGAACTAGATGGACTCGATTTGTTCCTCAAGGTTCAAAAACAAGAACACTACACGGATGATGGTCAGTTAGAAGCACCTATGTTTTTCGTAATGACCGCTCTTCAGCCTGCCGATAAATCACAAAGTCGACTAGTCGAAAGACTGGAACTGGCCAAAAAGCTAGGCATTACTGGGGTGATTTATAAATCGCGTGATCGAGAAGAACTTAAAGCGGTCTTCTCTGAAACCTTAAGAAACTCACTGGGAGAACTATCAGAAGCCGCGCCCATTGATATTTGTACGCCAGCAGAAAATCTGTGCGAAGTCGTCAAAGACATCATTGAAGCCAAAAATCTTGAAGCGGCTGAAGAGTTTTACAATCTGATCATCGGTCAATCTGAGTACCTGGAGTACTTTATTACCAGTTCTCAAAAGCGAGCCGAACTCGCATAATCATTCGCCCAACACCCCAGAGATTGGATACGCTCTGACCAGCGTTCACGAGTCGAGCTAGCGTCTTGTGCAAATATCTTACTTTTAAGTTTCCACTTTTTTGAGCTCCTCTTTTTGCGAATCATGCGATATTGATAGCGATCAGAGTCTGAGCCAAGTATCATCAGAGTAGGGAGGGGCAAACGCTCTCTGCTTACTCGCATAATTTTCTTAATTCTCTCCACCTGTTTTGAAAACTCTCTTATGGCTGATCAAAAAACATTGCTGGTAATCGGTGCTCACTTTGATGATTGCGTCTATGGTGTACCAGGAGTCATGTTAAAAGCGGTTGCGAAGAACTATCGTGTGGTACAGCTCATCCTGATTGGCGACTACAGCAACTGGCCTCCCACTAAAGGACGCGAAGAGAAATTCAGAAAATCTGTGATCAGTATCGCACGTGATTTTGGTGTCGAAACTCGGTTTCTCGATTTCGCCTCACATCAATATGATACAAACGAAAAAACCAAGCAGAAAGTGGCTGCTGCTGTCCACGAGATCAAGCCGGATATTGCCTTGCAAATGTGGGAATACGATCACCATCACGACCATACTGTCGCTTCTCAGCTCAGTAAGATTGCG
>JAJDEK010000200.1 GCA_029259875.1 Planctomycetaceae bacterium | reverse complement strand
TTTGGCTCGCTTTTGCTGTTTAACAGGGGCTGCTTGCTTTTTCGAACGGGCAGACTGCCTCGCTTTTATGGCAGAGTCAGAGATCACCGAACCTTCTTCAATTGGAGAAGTCGAATGTTGTGTCCTTGAAAACTCCGTTGTTTCGTCGGCGATTGATTCTGGCTCAATAGGATTTTTGGTACGTTTTTTAGAACGTTTCACCTCGGGAACGAACGTATCGGATTCAATCTCTACATCTGCTGCCAGCTGTTCCAAATCAAAGCTTGTACTAAGGCGGTTTCCTGTTTCCTCTTCGGTTGTCTCAGCCGGGCTATTATAATCAGGCATAAATTGATTGATTAGAAAGTCACTACTATCTGCAGCCTGATTCGGAATTGTTTCAAGTGTCGCCTGCTCGCTATCCGATTCATCATTGGCGAGTGCTTCCAGGACGTTGTTGTCGACATTGGATCGTTTCAGATTTGAATTCTTTAAATCTTCCAGCAACTCTTCTGGGTTTTGGTATCGATCATTTTGAGATTTTGCCATCATCCGCTGAATGATGGCCACAATTCCCTCAGGTACTCGGTCATTCAATTCTCGAGGATCGGGTGGGGGAGTGGCAGCATGCGCTGCCAACTTATTGGTCAAACTTCCTTCGGAAAATGGGGCACGTCCCGTAAGCATGTGGTACCAGGTACATCCCAGAGAGTAGATATCACTCCGAATATCTGCTGCCTTGCTGTCTCGCGCCTGTTCTGGGGCCATGTAATCCACCGTACCCACAGTGGTGCCGGCCCGCGTAATACTCGTCTCTGTATTATCATCAATCGAACGTGCCAGACCCAAGTCTGTCAGTTTTACGACACTATCCTGCCGAATGAGTATATTAGCAGGCTTAATATCTCGATGCACGATCCCTTGCTGATAGGCATGCGCCAACGCTTTTGTGACCTGCGTGATTATCTCAAGCGAACGACGAACCGGAATTCGATTTCGTTTACTAATCAGATTATGTAAGTCAGTTCCTTCAACATATTCTAATGCAATATAAAGATAGCCATCTGCTTCACCAGCATCATAAACGGATACAATATTCTCATGTCGTAGATGCGCGGCTGCCTGACCTTCAGCCTTAAAGCGTTTCACAAGCACAGGATTCTCTGCTTTGTCGCGGGGTAGAATTTTTAAAGCAGCCAGTCGATTCAATGTTGTATCGCGGGCAAGAAACACAGCTCCCATACCGCCTGCGCCGATTTCTTTTTCGATCTGATACTTGCCTAGCGTTTCCATTTTGGGGACGCGCGCGGATTGGCGTTTTTTCCTTTCAGGAGTCTCCTTATTCCGCTTGGCCATCGCCTACCCCAGAACCGTCTGAATCGACAAATTCAAAAAACGCTTAACGTACCGCATCTGTTTTTTGAATAATCAAGAATTGATTTCATGTTTTCAGAAACATGAAGATGGAAGAGCTTATATCATAAGTAGTTGGAAGGGGAGAGTCAAAATAGACTCTCTTTCTTTTCGATATTTCTGAGACAATGAATTCTGAAATGTTCTGCCCTATAGCATCTTTTGTCGTCGGAATGTTCTTTAAGTCGGTTTATATCGCATCTGCCCAGTCCAGGCACTGAACAAGCCCAGATTTCATACCACAAATACACCATTGACCAAAGGGATCACAGGCAACTGCAATCGCATCATCTGGGATAGCGCCCCCCCAAAGGAGTTTTCCTTCCTGATTTAACCAATATAATTCCTGCTCAACAGTCGCGGCAACAATCCGCTTAGCATTAAAATCGCAGGCAATTACTTTCGGCGTCCCTTCAAAAACAAGTGTGCCCGCTGTCTCTCCTTCGTGATCAAAGATCAAGATCCCATAGTTGAAACCTGCGAGATAAATCCGACGAGCATCACCGGCTACAGCGATCCCGCCACAATTGGACCAATGCTTTTCGCTCCAGATGCAGTTGCCTTCCAGATCATAACAGCAGAGTAAACCATTCTCGGCGGCGCCGATTAAGTGTGGTTCTGTGACTTGAAACTGCAAATAGCTTAGAGGGCGAATCGTTTCAAAACTGGCAACCTTCTTCTTCTGCGAGTCAATGAGAATTGTTTTCCCGCTGGCAATGCTTACGGCGATATAGTCACCATAAGAGTCCATGGTAATCGCCAAACATTCAACGGAAAAAGAAATCGCCCATAAAACATTTAAATCGCGATCGAAGCAACAGATATTATTGTCAGCATAAATTGCGACTCCTAGTTTTCCACGATCACTCCAGTGAACTAGTTGTACATCTTTAATGCCACGATTCAGATGCAGAAATTGCCCCTGTCGATCTAATAAATAAAGGCCGCCTGAAATATCGGCGGCCAGAATTTCTCCCGTTTCCCTTGCCAGGTCCAGCGCAATTAGAGGAGCTTCTGTAGAGAATGACCACCGTAAATCGGGAGTCGGTCCTTTTCCTTGTCTGAGCCAGGCGGCACGTTCATCCATCATGGTGTTACAGCATATTGCCTTTGCAGGATTTGTAAGCCACGTTTAATATCAGAGTCTGCCGCAAGTTTTTGCTCGCGTGACGCACCATACATGGCAGTCTGCAACTCATCTTTCTCAACCGTAATTTTGGGTTCGATTCCAATCTTACCATAAGTATTTCCCTGAGGCGAATAGAACTTAGCTGTTGTTAAACGTAAACCAGTCGAACCTCGAATAGGAAAGATACTTTGTACTGACCATTTTCCGTAAGTCTTACGACCAATCACAGTAGCCCGACGATGATCCGTAAGTGCTCCTGCCACAATTTCACTAGCACTGGCACTGTTCCCATCCACTAGTAGTACTAATGGAATCTTCCAGGTTCCAAGACTATGAGCTGTATAGCTCCAGTTCTGATCTGAAACACGTCCGCGAGTCGAAACCAATGTTCCTTCTTCCAGAAATCGATCAAGAACCTCAACCGCAGCAGATAGCAAACCACCAGGATTTCCACGGACATCCCAAATCAAAGCTCGCATCCCCTGGCCATGCAATTTCTTTAATGCAGCATCTAACTCAGAAGCAGATGTTTTCTGGAAACCTGTCATTTTAATGTAGGCAATTCCGTTGTCTCGATCAAGCATCTTCACAATCGGAAAACTTTTCACTTGGACCGCTTTGCGTGTCACTCTTGCTACACGAGTCGCATCACTATCTGGACTTTCCAGCTCTAATACAACCTGGCTTCCAGAAGGGCCACGCAGTAGATTGGCAGCTTGATCAGTTGTCATATTTCGACAATCTTTTTGATCAATGCTGACAATATGATCTCCAGATAAGACTCCTCCTTGTTCAGCAGGACTATCTGACAGAACATTGATTAGCAACATACCTTCGCCAATTTCTGCTTTCATCTCGATACCAACACCGACAAATTCTCCTTCAATGTTGTCATAAAGATCGCCCAGACGTTCAGGAGTTAGAAAACTGCTGTAATCATCTAAAGCATTACAACCACCAAACATGTATTCAGCGAGCACTGCCGTGTCTCGCAATCCCAGATACTGGTAGGACATATCACAAACTTCATTAATCAGTTGATGAGCCCCGTGATGACTTGAAATTTGTTTGTTCCAATATTTTTCTCTCAAGATTCGACGCACTGCGCGAATCTTTGCAGGCGGAACATTACTCAAATGTGCTTGGGTAAATTCATCATTCGCTAATGCCAGATACAGACTTTCGGTACCATGCGCTACATACGATGTTGTGCTAAGCGGATCAACAAAATGCGACTGAATTTTCGATAAAATTTCGTCGAAAAGAATGAACGCTTCACGTCGAGACTGCGACAAAAGAACTTTTGAGAAACTGTCATCCGAATAACGACGATCAATACCAAAATGAATTTTGGCACGACGCAGACCATATTTAATATTATTGTTGTCAGGCCATTCCTTTGAAGCCGATTCATAATGTTCAATCGCTTTAATCCATTGTCGAGTCTGCTCAAACTCTTCACCTTTGGCGATGGCCTGGCTTTGAGAAACAGGAATGACGATTGGTAACTCACCAGGATCGGCATAGGCAACACTTGAAGCCAATGCTAACGAACATCCCAGTAAGTAAACACATATATTACTTGATTGCAGACTCTTCAGAAGTCGCGTCTTGGTAGATGAAAACATAGTTCCCCCTCTATTCCAGCGTTTCATCCTGTTACTGATGGCCGCCACAAGCAGGGCTCATCGATAGTAAACAGGAAAGTAAGCGCCGGATCGCGCTGCACAAAAATGTACAACGTATATTAAACGATTATCTTGCTGATATGTTTAACATAAGCCACAAAAAAACGATGGTCAAACAATCGTTTTCATGAAGATACCGCATGACCTGCATAATCGATTTATTTTTAAATGTTCATTCAAAAGCAGAGAAATAAACATCTAACCTGCGAACCCTTTTTTTGTCTTAACCCATTACCGCTATAGAGACAGGAGGGTCTGTTGCCGTTATCCATCCTTGCTAATCCGCATTGTCGGAATAACCGGACCTTGAACGAATCCTTCAAGAAATATTGAAACAGATACACAAAATTGACTCAACTCCTCAGTTAGTTTTGTCAACGTTGAGAATTGTCAACATTCTTTTCCCCAGAGAATGGCAAGCTGCTTCAGAACATCAACTGCCTGCTGCATCTCCTCAAGAGTTGTCCATTCCAACGGAGAATGTGGGTTGTGTTGACCACTGGATAGGTTTGGAGTGGGTAATCCCTTTTCCGTCAACAAAGAGCCATCTGTTCCACCACGAATCACATCAAACTTAGGCTCTAACCCAGCGGCTCGTGTCGCTTCAATGGCTTTTTCCAATGCACGTGGCTCTATTTGCAAGCCATCGCGCATATTACGATACTGTTTGTGAATCGTAATCGTAATTTCTGCTTTTGGATGTTGTTCTCGCAGGGAGGCAGCCAGCGATTCCAAGAGCTGTGCATATTCAGCCAATTTTTCCGTCTCAAAATCTCGCAAGATTAAGCGAGCGGATGCCTCAGAGACACTCCCCTCTAGATGATAAGGGTGAATAAAGCCCTCACGACCATCTGTCGTTTCAGGACTCAGCGTCTCAGTCGGTAATTGAGAAATCAAATCACACAAGATGCGATTCGCATTCACCATCACACCTTTTCCAACAGAAGGATGAGTATTGATCCCACGCACGACTATCACCGCCTGATCTGCAGAAAACGTTTCAGAATCGATACGTCCACTACCATCACTGTCTAATGTGTATGCACAACAAACACCGAAAATATTCAGGTCCAGTTTTTCGATCCCACGACCAATCTCTTCGTCACAGGTAAAACAGAGGCGTATGGGGCCGTGTTGAATCGATCGATCCGCCATCAAATCTGCGGCAGCAGACATCATGACCGCCACGCCCGATTTATCATCTGCACCCAGTAACGTTGTCCCATCAGTGGTGATCACCGTCTTGCCTTGCATCTCTTTCAAGCGTGGCTCTTCACTGACTCGTAACACTCGCGAAGGGTCACCAGGGAGCACCAAATCTTGCCCCCCATAATTTTCATGCACAATTGGTTTGACATTCGTACCGGAGCATTCCGGAGAGGTATCCACATGCGCAACCCAACCAATCGCAGGTGCATTGCCATCAACGGTTCCCGGAATGGTTGCCATCACGATGCCATACTCATTGATCGTCACATCTTCGAGCGCCAGTTGCTGACACTCTGCAAACAACATTCGGCTTAATACCAATTGTTTTTCTGTACTGGGAAATGTCGGGCTTGTTTCATCAGACTGAGTATCAATTTTCACATAACGCAGAAAACGATCGAGTAATGTATCCATAAGAGGTAGCTTCTCATTTCAGGTTTTAAATTATATTGAAATCACATCCTGATCAATGTGCGGTCCCAAACTGATCCAAGTCAAAAGCAACAAATTCAATATTCTGATATCCGTCGCGTTCGTAAAGCAGGCCAATATTCCCATCAGCTAATACCGCCAGACAGGAATAGGCGGCTGAACCGGGCGTTACCAATCGCGAGGAAGACCACGTTTTACCTTCGTCTTCACTTAAACGTACGGTCATTTTTTCGCGTTTTTTACTGGCAGGATTACTAAACAGGATTAGTCCCCGCTTCCCCGATTCAGGAAAACGCACTCGAATCAGACTGGCCTGACAAACTGGCTCAATTAGCGCAGGATCAAGTGACACATTGGACCACGTTGCACCGCCATCTTCAGAAATTGCAATTGCCCGTCGATTTTTACCATGATAACTTCGCATATTCATCATCAGACGACCGTCGGCTAACTCTACAATGGTGCATTCATTCGTTTTTTCATCAATTGGCTGACTGAGTTGCCAGGACTTTCCATGATCATCTGAGTAAATCGCATGAGACCGACGCACGACTTTACCACCTAGCGTCACGTTATGATCGCAGGGAATCACAAGTCGGCCTTTGTGTGCCCCACGCGTTAGTTGAATTCCATTACCGGGACCAGTGGCATACCAGGTCCATTCCGGCTTTTTCGTAGACTTAGTGATTTCATAAGGTGCCTTCCAGGTCACACCATCATCGTCCGAGTAGCTCATATAAACCCGACGCGTATCCCGCGAGGTTTTGTCTTTGATTTGTTTTTCGTGATCCTTACCATGATTCCAGGTCAAAGGCAGCCAGATACGCCCGGTCGATTGATCAACGAGCGGGCAGGGGTTCCCACAAGTGTTCTCGCCATCATTCCAGAGGACAGACAATTTTGACCACGTTTTACCATTATCTGTACTTCGCTTGAGAACCAGATCTATGTTTCCACTGTCACTTAAGTTGTTTTTCCGTCCTTCTGCAAATGCCAGCAAGGTTCCTTCGGCAGACGCGATCAAAGCCGGAATGCGGAACGAGTGGTAACCACCATCGCCGCGCTTAAAGACAACGTTTTTTGTCATAGTTTTGAGAGCAGGGGGCTTTGTTTCCTGCGCACTGACTTTAGATTGTCCGGTATTCATGAACAGCAAACTAAGTATAAGAATCAATGAAAACCATTTTGTCATATTGAGGCGCTCCACAGGC
>JAJDEK010000199.1 GCA_029259875.1 Planctomycetaceae bacterium | reverse complement strand
TATATTGCTCTACGGTTTTCTCGATCATCGCTTCAACATGAAAATCGCGTCTGACTAACTCCCGTGCCGATTCGCCCATCCCTCGTGCTTTAAGTGGGTCTTCCAAGAGATGGAGTATGCTATTCGCGAGCGCTTCACTATTAGAAGGAGGAATAACCAAACCGGTTTCGCCATCACGAATGACGGAATAGATTCCTCCGACACCTGTTGCAATTACCGGCTTTGCTAATGCCATTGCTTCCAGCATGATCGTCCCCAGTCCCTGCCTGAGTGAGGAAAGGCAGAACATATCCATTGCAGCCAGAGAAATCGAAAAGTCATAGAGATTGGGAACAAAAGTCACGTTTTCTGATATTTCTAAATCGCGAGCTAAGTAACGTAAGTTACCTTCTTCAGGACCTGCACCAGAAATCAAAAATTGCACGTTTGGATTGACGGCCAAGACACGGCTGGCAGCTCCCAAAAAATAGGGTAGCCCTTTAATCGCCTCCAATGGTCCGGCTGTCCCGACCACGGGCTGATGGTCATGAGATAAAACAGGCGAAAGCTGTGCATGGTCGGGAACGTCAACACCGCTGGGAATCACTAATACAAAATCTTCTGGCAGACCTGTTCGGGCAATTAAATCTTTTTTGACTGATTCACTGACAGTGATAATTCCTCGGCACCACCGCATATCGATGCGGAGCCGTTCGTCACTTTGCAAATAGTCATTTACTGTGAGGAGAAAAGGGCGTTTGATTTGTCTGGCAAGCCATTGTCCTTGCGGAAGCACATGACGTGATTGGATATGAATTAGATCTGGTGGATTTTTTAACAGTTCCTGTTTTACCAGTCGCAGTACAAGTTGTCCCAGCAATGGTACATTCAGGTTCCGATACTCTGCGATATCTAACTTCAAACGCATATTGGGATCCACTTTTGTCGCATCAGGACAAACGACACGTGATTGAATACCATACTCTGAGATGTATTGGGCTAATCGTAGTGTATAAGCGGAAGTGCCCCTGACCTCGAAAGATCCGGCAAACAACAATACATCAATGGGAGAATCTGCTTTACTCATTCGCTTTTTCTCAGCTTTGATCTATTTCAAACAAGACCAAAGCGACGTACTAGAACAGACCATAATCAGGAACGACGGAGTGCTTTAGGAGGGGAAAGAATTTCATTCAAAATAATTGCTTGCCGTAATGATTTAGGATCTTTTATCAATCCCCGGTTGATTTTAACTCCCGACGGTTTAGAAATACGACTCTTCGTTTCATTTGCTCGGGAGCCAAATTTCTTTGAAAGACGTTTGCTGACATTACCGCCAATATCAGAATGAATGCTCGTTTGCACATGGGTGTCATGTTTCTGCTGAATGCGCTCACGCAGAGATCCTCCTAATCGTTCATGTCGTTCTTGAGCCTTAAGATCAGCCCGCTCGCGATGTGACTCTTGAGGCTTATCAGTTGCTTCGATTGGTTTGCTAACAGGCGGCCTGTTTTGCTTAGCCTCTTGGGACTGTCTCCGCTGAGACTGTGTCGTTTTTTGTTGACGCCTGCGCCGTGGCGGAGTTTGTTGGACGGGAGCGGCAACTTCGAAATCATCCTCTTCAAAAAAATCGACTTCAACTGGTTTCTGTTTTTTCTGCTGCTGAGGATTAATCGCCTCTTGCAGAAATTTTTCTAATTCATTCTGGAGCGCCGCTTTTTGTTTGATCTTACCGGGCTGTGGCTTATTCTTTTCCTTGGCAATGTTACTGATGGCACTCACGGCACTGATAACCAGGAAGATGACACCAAAGAGAATTCCAATAATGTCGACTGCAAAGATAGGAACACCCATAAATTAACCTCGATCTTTCATTCACATCTCACGGATTAACCTTTTGAGAAGTAACCCTCATATCAATTACTATGGGGAAGTAGTGACTTCTCTTTCAGGAGTTCCGATTGAGTCTCTCATTTTGGTATCGGCTTGAATATTTTTCAGCTCGTAATAATCAAGTAAGCCAATTTTTTTCGAACGAAACGATTGCGCAATTGCTTCGGGAACTTTAGCTTCCGCCAATACAACATGTGCCCGATTTTCTTGAGTCAGCGCCACCATTTCTTGTTCCCGGGCCTGTTGATCAGCGCGCCGTTGCTCCGCTTTAGCTTGAGCAACCCGCATCTCTGCTTCTGCATGGTCCGCCTGTAAGCGTGCTCCAATGTTTTCGCCTACATCAATGTCGGCAATGTCAATCGATACGATCGTGTAAGCCGTTTGTTTCTCAAGACCTTCATCCAACACGATTTGCGAGATTTTGTCCGGGTTCTCAAGAACTTTTTTATAGGTTTCCGTTGAACCAATGGCCTGCACAATCCCCTGTCCTACACGGGCAATCACAGTCTCTTCGGTAGCACCACCGACTAACTGTTTTAAGTTGGTTCGTACGGTGACTCTGGCACGTACGTTTAGCTGAATGCCATCGCCGGCGACAGCATCCAAAGTACTATTATTTTTACGTGGATCAGGGCAATCGATGACTTTGGGATACACGCTGGTACGAACCGCGTCCAGAATATCTCGTCCTGCCAAGTCAATTGCTTGTGCAGCCTGCCAATCGAGTTCAATTTTTGCCCGCTGAGAGGCAATCAAAGCACGAATCACATTTGGCACATTTCCGCCTGCCAGATAATGGGCTTCCAGGTCTCGCGTGGAAATATCATAGTGGCGAGTGATACCAGACTGTATCGCCATAATTTTACTGCGGGCGATAATGGTCGGATTTACTTTTCGAATGGTCATCATCACCAAATTGGGAAATGAGATCTTGGCATTCGTCATCTTGCACTGAACCCATAAACCAGCATATCTGGCAAACACTGCAAAAAAGACCAACATACCGAGAAAAATAACGATTCCAACAATCCAGGCGATTGTGGCGTTGTTGTCGGCAGCCAGAATATTCAAGGCGCTCATTGTTGCTTTCCTATCCTAAGAATAATGTAGATCCATGTGATGTTCTCAGCCTGTTGAATCTGTCTTTGAAATCCGTCCAGTTTACCATATTTGCTAATTGTAAAGTAATTTCTGAAAGCCAGCTAGAGACTACTGGAATAATTAGCTTTCAGGTACTTCGAAATCGAGTGTATCATTTGCCACTGGGTCACCAAAGGCAGGTTTTTCAGAATCTGAATGTGAGGTTTCAGTCGGGGTTTGTTTTGCCACTTTCACTACCAGTCTTGCGCCTTCCACAGCGATTATCTCTACATTCACTTGTGGATCAATAATCATTCCCTGACTTTCACAATTAAGTCTTTCATCATTAACGAGTACAAACCCACTGGGGTTCAAAAGAGTTTGAGTTTTGCCAATTTTGCCAATGAGTGAACGCAGATGTTCAGTTTCTTCCCGAAACCCGGTCACTTCTTCCAAGGTCGGAACTTCGTGAATGATTTTTTTGCCCCAAGTTGTGTTAGGGAAAAATTTGACGGCAAAACCCAAGGTTGTTGGAATCATAATCAAAACACTGGCAATATAAGTCCACCAGATAGAAGGGCTTGTATCCCACCAGGCCATCCAGGCAGACCACACCGAAGCAGCCAGGCATAATAGCGCCAGCACTGCAATCATTCCTGCAGAGGGAACAAAGATCTCAGCGACAAACAGCATCAAAGTCACTGCTAATGCCAGAATTGCAATAAATGAATAATCCATCAGTTTTCCCTGTGTTGTACCTTCTTGGTTTGTCTTCACCAGATAAAATACAACAATTGGAATGAATCAAATATGACTCTATCAGCGCATGCCTAGTAGCGATAGCACTTTAAGAGACGCCACCTTTATTGTAACTGCTTTGAAAAACAAGGCAAGACGCGAACAGAAATATCGGCCTTCGAATGTCTTAACTCGAATTTTTTGATCGGGTTAGAACCATACCAGACTGGTGTTTCTTTAATAGGAACAGCCTTCACAAAGCAGGGGCTGGCAGGGAAAACAATAAGCTGGATCGGGCTGGTCGCTTAAATCAACGATCCAAATATTTCGAAAACGAACTGGGTTACTATGATCCTGTAGCTTAGTCGGAAATAGTTCGGCCCCTTCCTGCTTGCCACCGCCTGTTTTGGCAATAATGGAATAATCTTGATGAATGGGAACGCCGTTGTGTAAAACAGTTATATAGGCATTTTTGATTTTTTTGCCTGCTTCATCAAACCGAGGCGCGACAAAAGCGATATCATAAGTCTGCCACGAAAGAGGAGGAAAGCACATGTTGACATCGGCCCGTTTCTGCTTATAGAGCCCACCGCATTCGTTTTCGACTCCCTCTAAGCCGAATGAATCAAGAACCTGGACTTCATAACGACTCTGTAGATAGATACCGCTATTACTTCGTGCCTGTCCCGTGGCATATGGCATATAAGGCAGCCGGAACTCAACGTGCAGACGAAAACTGCGATATTTCTTTTTAAATTCTGTTCCGATACTTAACAGGCCCTCGTCGGTAATTTTACCATTCTTAAAATGTTCAACAGACGATCCATCAAACAATACCGTTGCATTGGCAGGTGGTTTTGCGCCAAGCGTTAGACTGGTGCGCTGATATTTGGAAAGCTGACCGAGTCGATGTCCGGCCAGATCTCGTACATCAACAAGTCCTCCTTTTTTTACCTGAAGAGAGAATTGATCTCCATTGAGAGTGAGCACATCCTCGTTACGTGTTCCCTGCAATTCTCTTCTCTCAGAATAATCCCAGCCATTCCCAGGAAGTCCTCCGTCGTAGAGAGAGGCAATAAACTTTCCCTCTCCACGGGCAACGACTTGCAGCCCCATCGCAGATTCCCCACACCAGGAACAGTCTGTTCCGATCAAGCCGTAGTATTCGCCTTGAAATTGAAAATCCTCATCAACTTTGTTGATATCCAGAATCGCAAATTTCTTGTCGCCTTTCTTAGCTTGAGCCAATACGTCAGATGACATGAAACCGGTGACACAGAAAAAAACGACAAGTACAAGACGGAATATCAACATCCTATCCTCTCTAAAAGCCTTAATTAGAACAGGTCAATAATTTTACGTAAGCCACCATTCTGAGGAGAGCGTCCACCATTTGCAAGCCTGGAATTTGTGTATGAAGTTTCGAAAAGGCCGAGATCTGCTGAACAGTAATTCTGTAAACAGAAATTAGCGCTCAAGCGATATTTTCAAGTAGATCTAGCGGGTTTCTTGCCACAATCCCGACCGTTACGTTGTGAGACCCTGGAAAATTTGTCACAATGGGATTCCAGTGCGAATCAGTAGGGCTGTGAGATCCTTACCTCCCGCCAAAACCATTGCTACCATCTGGCATTTGCAAACCCACCTGGAACGACTCTGTCAATTTAGAAAAGATGACTTATGAGATACGCCATTTATGGATTGGTTATCGTGCTTATCATTCTTCACCAGGACAACTGGTTATGGGATGACAAAAGACTCATTTTTGGTTTCATGCCCATTTCTCTGTTGTATCAAGCGGGAATTTCTATGGGTGCAGCCTTTGTCTGGTTTCTCGCTACAAAATTTGCCTGGCCACACCATCTCGAAAAAGTGACTCAGGAGCCCGCTGCACAGGAAACAGGAGAAACAGAATAATGACTCAGTTGGTAATCATTGGAATTTATTTGGGTTTACTGCTGTGTCTAGGCCTGTTCTCAAGCCGGCTCTTTAAGGGGACCAGTAAGGACTACATGCTGGCCAGCCATTCCATTGGCCCTTTTCTGTTGTTGATGTCCATCTTCGGCACCACGATGACAGCGTTTGCCTTGGTTGGTTCGAGTGGTGAAGCTTACAAAGAAGGCGTTGGCGTCTATGGGCTGCTGGCTTCATCCAGTGGAATTATTCACTCGCTCTGTTTCTTCCTCTTGGGGATTAAACTTTGGTCATGGGGATATAAATATGGTTACACCACTCAGATTCAATTTTTTCGTGACCGTCTCGAAAGCGACCGCATCGGAGTCATTCTTTTTCCGGTTCTAGTAGGTTTGGTCATTCCCTACCTATTGATCGGGGTGATGGCATCTGGAGTGGTAATCAGCAGTATCACCGAAGGCGCGTTTGAAAGTTCCTTCGCGGCCTACGACTACGGCGTTCCTCCTTGGCTCGGATCTTTGGTAATCAGTCTGGTTGTACTGATCTATGTCTTTTTTGGAGGCATGCGAGGGACGACTTGGGCGAATACCTTTCAGACACTGGTATTTATGGTTTTG
The DNA here is from genome assembly GCA_029259875.1 of Planctomycetaceae bacterium. Classification (GTDB taxonomy): domain Bacteria; phylum Planctomycetota; class Planctomycetia; order Planctomycetales; family Planctomycetaceae; genus Gimesia. The sequence continues at coordinate 1,258 of JAJDEK010000199.1, read as the reverse complement.
GGGGTCGTTACTTTCGTCGTGATTTCCAGCAAACTTGGAGGACTAGATGCCGCCAGTGAGGCGGTACTGGAAAAAAATCCTTCCAAGCTAATGCGAGGTGTCGACCCTCTAGACCGCGAACGATATGCCGAACGTTATAAACGCTGGACTTTAATCGCCAAATACAACTATGCCCGACGTGTCCTGAAAACGCTCACACTGACACCAGAACAAAAAGCAGAGGCGTACAAAGAATTCAAACCACGTATGCCCAACTGGCAAACCGTCGCAGAAGCCATCTATGCCAGCAAGAACGAGCTCTATGATCTCACAAGTGAGCAGGTCAACAAGGCTCTGTTGAAGCAAGATGACAGAGTGATGCCAGATCCCTTTCCTGAAAAATGGACGATGGGTTTGATGTCGCACCATGATTTGAAGGAATATCCTCGTAAGGCAAATGCCGAAAAAGAACAGGCGATGTTGATTTTTGCCGATAAAGTAGGGCATCCTGAGCATGATCTGGATCCGAACGATCCCTCCAAAGGAAAGAAATGGACAATTAAAAAAGCACTCGGCGTTTATCGTGCTACCAGTTGGGCGCCTGATGCTCCACATCCCATGAGCAAGCTCGTGTTCTTCACCTATATCTTCGTGCCACTCTCGGTAGGTATGTTTCCTCACTTGTTCCAACATTGGCTTACCGCGCGTAGTGCGGGCACCTTTAAGCTGCCCGTCATCGCACATCCACTCTTTATTATGATCGTATGGGTTCCCTGTGTGCTGATTGGAGTGTGGGCTACTTCAGCAACATTGAATGGTGCTCCCTTATTCCCACCCCACTTCCCCGCGAATGCAGTTCTCGCGGCGATGGTGAAAAAGATGACATCCCCCGTGTTAGCCGGTTTCCTGACTGCAGGAATTCTGGCAGCGATTATGTCATCGCTGGACAGTCAATTCTTATGTATCGGAACCATGTTTACAGAAGATATTGTAGTCCATTACGGTGGAAAAGATCGTTTTACAGATAAACAGGTTGTCATGATGGCACGGCTCTTTATTATTCTAGTTGTGGCCATTACCTATGGTTTTAGTTTATTAGAACCGCGGCGTGTATTTACGTTGGGGGTCTGGTGCTTTAGTGGATTTTCCAGTTTGTTCCCGATTATCTTTGCAGCCGTCTATTGGAAAAGGCTCACAAAACCGGGTGCCTATGCAGGAGTCCTGGTTGCCATAGGTTCCTGGTTATACCTGTTTAAAGAAGCCGATTATGCCTTAAAAC